>NZ_LZMG01000100.1:0-18155 GCF_001673615.1 Mycobacterium sp. 1245499.0 | reverse complement strand
GGGGAACTGCTCAGCTCCTTCATGGTGATGCTCAACCCGTCGAGGACGTCTTCGACCTGCTCCACGGTCTTGTCGGCCCTCAACGCCACGGTGGAACGCCTGGAAGCCGGCCTGGATCACCTGGACGGCACGATGACCAGCCTGGACGATCTGGCCAAGCGGCTGATCGTGCTGGTCGAGCCGGTGGAGGCCATCGTGGCGCGGGTCGACGACATGGTGCGGGTGGGCGAGACCATGATGTCTCCCCTGGCGATCACCGAGCACGCGGTGCGGGGTCTGGTGGACCGGCTGCGCAACCGGACCGTGCAGTAGGCGCCCGGCGGGACCTTCGATGGCCACGTTGCTGCTGCACCATTCCGCGTTCGCGGACCATCGGACCGCGCCCGGCCATCCGGAGCGACCGGACCGCTACCGCGCGGTGGCGGCGGCGCTGAGCCGGCCACAATTCGACACGCTGATGCGTGCGGAGGCCGAGCCGGCCGACCTCTCGACGACGCGCTATGTGCACTCCAATCGCTACGTGGACGCGTTGGAAGCCGCGCGGCCCGAAGACGGTTACGTCTACCTTGACGGCGGCGACACCATGATGGAGCCCTCGACCTGGGAGACGGCGCTGCGCGGGGTCGGCGCCACGCTGCAGGCCGTGGACGCGGTGCTGGCCGGTGACGCGCAGAACGCGTTCGTCGCGTGCCGTCCGCCGGGCCACCACGCCGAGACCGAGCGCGCCATGGGTTTCTGCCTGTTCAACAACATCAGCATCGGCGCGCGGCACGCGCAGCGCAAACACGGGCTGACGCGCGTCGCCATCGTCGATTTCGACGTCCACCACGGCAACGGCACCCAGCAGATCTTCTACTCCGACCCCAGCGTGCTCTACGCGTCCACACATCAGATGCCGCTGTTCCCCGGCACCGGTGCGGTGCGAGAAACCGGGGTGGGCAACATCTTCAACGCGCCCCTTGCACCCGGTGACGGCGGGACCGAGCTGCGCGCGGCCTTCGAGGATCGGATATTACCTGCGCTGCAAGGCTTTTCGCCCGAGCTGATCATCGTGTCCGCCGGTTTCGACGCCCACGAACGCGATCCGCTCGGCTCGCTGACCATGACGGCCGACGACTTCGCCTGGGTCACCCGGGAATTGATGGCCTCGGCCGAAAGGCTGTGCGACGGGCGGCTGGTGGCGGTGCTCGAGGGCGGTTATGACCTGCAGGGCCTCACCGATTCGGTCATCGCGCACGTCGGCGAGCTGCTGAAGGGCTGAACCGACTCGCCTTCAGCGTCGATGCTCAGCGCGGGAAGTAGCGGCTGTCGTTGTCGACCGAATCGAAGATGTCCAGCGCGTGCTGGAATGGCCCCGACGTGATCCGCTGGTCGGTGGCATAGGAGTGGTCGAGCTGGAACACGACGCACAGCAGCAGACCCAGCAGCACCGCGACCGTGCTGGACACCACGACGTGACCGACGGTGCTGCCCAGCCGCAGGAAACCCGTAAACGCAACCAGCACAACCGCGCCGAAGATCAACCCCGCCCACATCAGGGGCGGGATCCGTGGCTTGGTGCCGACGATGCGTTCGTTGCGGTCGGAGGCCAATTCGCTCAACTGGTTGAGGAATTGCTGATTGATCGGCTTCGCCGCGACGTTGGGTTGCTGGCGGCCGACCGTGCGATACATCCGGGTGATCGCGGCGCGCGCGCCGTCGTTGCGCTGCTTGTTCCACTCCGGGCCGGCCACCGCGCCCGCGTATTTGCGCAACAGCTCCTGGATCTCGGTTCGCTCCGGTTCGGGCATGGCGACGGTTTGCCGGTACATCGTCGTCAGGGCCGACGCCTCACCGGAGACGACGACCTGAGTGGACGAAAAGTGTTCCCAGGTGGCCACCACGGTGAACCCCAGCAGGGCGCCGTAGATGAAGCCGACGACGGTGAGGAACGAGGCGATCGCCGGATTGTGTTCCTTGCCGTTTCGCCGGCTCGGCAGGATGCGATTGCCCAGCCAGATGGAAGCCACCGCGATGGCGATCGCCACCGCCACGACCGAGGCCAGAAAGAGCCACAGGGGTAGTCCGGATCCGCTCACTGGTCTCCTCGGTCGACGTCGCGTCAATCAGGGTATTCGCGGGGGGCCGGCCCGGGGAGACGAATCGCGGGTTATCAGCCGCTGTTTCGCAGCGCGCTGGCGAGCCCGTTCATGGTCAGCAAAATGCCGCGCTGCACCAATTCGTCGTCGTCGCCGGAGCGGTAGCGGCGCAGCAACTCCACCTGCAGGTGATTGAGGGGCTCGAGGTAGGGGAAGCGGTTGAACACCGAACGCGCCAGCGCCGGGTTGTCGGCGAGCAGGTTGTCCTGGCCGGTGATGAGCTTGTGCATGCCGATGGTTCGCCGGTGCTCGTCGACGATCTTGTCGAACACCCGGCGCCGCAATTCCTCGTCGTCCACCAATTCGGCGTAGCGCGCCGCCAGCCCGAGGTCGCTTTTGGCCAGCACCTGGGCGAGGTTGGACAGCACGCTGCGGAAAAACGGCCAGCGCTGGTACAACTCGTGCAGGGTGTCCACCCGCTCGCTTTCGCTTTCCGGGCCGGCCGCGATCCACTGTTCGAACGCCGACCCGGTGCCATACCAGCCGGGCAGCATGACCCGCGACTGGCTCCACGCCAGCACCCAGGGGATGGCGCGCAAGTCCGAGATGGACTCGGTGGGTTTGCGTGAGGTGGGGCGGCTGCCGATGTTCAGCGAACCGATCTCGCTGACCGGCGTGGAGGCCATGAAGTAGTCGACGAAACCCGGTGTCTCGTGCACCAATTCGGCGTAGGCACGCTGGGCCAGCACGGCCACCTCGTCGAGCACCGCGTACGCCGGTTCAGCGGCGTCGCCCAGGCCCTCCACATCCAGCAGCGTGGATTCCAGCGTAGCGGCCAGCAGGCTCTCCAGATTGCGTTGCGCCGCTTGCGGTTCGGCGTACTTGGCGGCGATCACCTCACCCTGCTCGGTGAGTCGCAGCGAACCGTTCACCGCGCCCGGCGGCTGCGCCAGGATTGCCTCATAGCTCGGCCCGCCGCCGCGACCGACGGTGCCGCCGCGACCATGGAAGAGCCGCAACCGGATTCCGGTTTTGCGGGCCACCTCCACCAGGGCCAGCTCGGCCCGGTACACCGCCCAGCTGGACGCCAGGTAGCCGCCGTCCTTGTTGGAATCGGAATACCCCAGCATCACCTCCTGGCTGTCGTCGCGGGCGGCCACCAGGGCGCGGTAGATCGGGAGTTCGAGCATGGCGTGCAGGATGGAGGCTCCGTTGTGCAGGTCGTCGATGGTCTCGAACAGCGGTGAGATGCCGACCGGGCAGTACGGCGCATCCCCGGACGCGTCGATGAGGCCGGCCTCCTTGAGCAGGATCGCGGCCTCGAGGACGTCGGAGACCGAACGACACATGGAGATCACGTAATTGGGCACGGCGGACGGTCCGTAGCGCTTGATGGCGTGCGCCGCCGCGCGCACCACGCCCAGCTCTTTGCGGGCCAGTTCGGACAACTCCGCGCGGTCACCGACCAGCGGCCGGCGGGTGGCCAGCTCGGCGGCCAGCAGCTCGACCCGGTCGTCTTCGGGCAGCGAACCGTAATCGGGGTGCACCCCGGACCACGCCAGCAGCTCGGCGACCACCTCCTCGTGCACGTCGGAGTTTTGCCGCATGTCCAGGCCGCACAGGTGAAACCCGAAGACCCGCACGCCTTCTCGCAGCAGCGCCAGGCGGTCGTCGGCCAGCAGCGCGCTGCCGTGCGCGCGCAGCGACGCATCGACGGTGTCCAGGTCGGCCCGCAGCTCGCCCGGGGCGGCATACGGCGGCAACCCGAGGTCCAGCTCGTGCTGGGGTCGGCGGTCCAGGATCTCGGCGCCGGTCGCGGTGAGCCGGGCGCGGATCACCCGCACCGCGCGCCGATACGGCTCGTCGGCGCGCGCCTTCTCACCGCAGCCCTCAGCCAGTTCGGTCAGCTCGGGGCTGACCGCGACCAGGCGCGCCGACATCGACAGCTCCTGTTCCAGCGCGGTCAGTTCGGCCAGGTAGTGCGCCAGCGCGGTGAACGCGGCGTTGCCGGTGGCCTGGCGCACCACGTCGCCCGTCACGTTCGGATTACCGTCGCGGTCCCCGCCGATCCACGAACCGGGCTGCAGGATCGGCTGATCGAGCAGGTCCGCGTCGGGCCAGCGCTTCCGCAGCGCGTCGCGCACCTCGGCGTTGACCTGCGGGATCACCTTGAAGAACGCGGCGGCGTAGTAGCGCAGCCCCACCTCGATCTCGTCGGTGATCTGCAGCCGGGACAACCGGATCAGCGCGGTCTGCCACAGCGTGAGGACCTGGCGGCGCAACTCGCGTTCGATGTTACGGCCGTCGTCGGTTTCTTCGTGTCCCTCGGCGCGCAGCCGCATCAGTTCGGTGATCCGGTGCTGGGTGACGAACACGGTGCGCCGGCGGGTCTCGGTGGGATGCGCGGTGATCACCGGCGCCACCACGGCACCCTTCAGCGCACCGGCGACGGTGGCCGAATTCAGTTGCGCGGAGTCGAGTTTGGCGTAGGTAGCGGCCAGGCTGCTGTCCTGCGGCGCCTCGCCGGCGGCGACGTGAATCGCCCGGCGGCGCTCGCGGTGGATGTCTTCGGCGACGTTGGCCAGCAACGCGAAGTGGCTGAACGCCCGAATGACCGGGATCGCCTGGTGGATGTCGATGCCATCGAACATCCGCGCCAGCTCCGCGCGGTCGATCTCGGAGCGTCGCACCCGAAACGATTCGACCCGGGCCCGCTCGACGAGCTCGAACACCTCGTGACCGTTCTGCTCGCGCACCGTGTCACCCAGAATGGCGCCCAGCAGCCTGATGTCGGCCCGCATCGGCTCGGTCGCCTCGCGACCCACCAGGGTGCGCTGCACGGCGCCGATCGGTTCCAGCGTGCCCTCGGATGCCTCAACCATGAGTCCCAGTATCGACGCGGTTGTCCGCGGCCGCCCGTCGGGGACCGTCCGCGGCCGTGAATCACCATGGCGCCCAGCGGGTCAGATCAGCGCGATTTAACAGGAATGACCGGCCGATCAACCGTGTTGGTTGCGGACATGTCCACCGGAATCATCCTCATGGCCCGTCCCGATGCCCCCAACCTCGTCGATGACGTGATTGCCCAAGCCCAACGAGCCCACGAGCTCGGTGTCGCGCAGGTGTGGCTACCCCAACAGCAGAACTACGACGCGATCGCGCTCGCCTCGCTCGTCGGAGCCGCCGTGCCCGGGCTGGGCGTGGGCACCTCGGTGGTGCCGATCAATCCCCGTCACCCGCTGATCGTCGCCTCGTTGGCGCAAACGGCGCAGGCCGCCGCGCACGGCAACTTCAGCCTGGGGCTGGGACTGGGTGCCCGACAGGTGGAACGCCCGGCCTTCGGCACCGACTTTCCCAACACCATCACCCGGCTGCGCGAGCACCTGACGATCCTGGCGTCGGTGTTCAACAGCGGCGGCGTCGACTTTCACGGCAGCGAACTGCACGCCAGCCCCACCTGGCCGGTGCGGGTGCCCGGCGGCACACCGATCCCGGTGTATGTGGCGGCGATGGGCCCCAAGGCGCTGCGGGTCACGGGCGAACTGGCCGACGGCACACTGCCCTATCTCGCCGGGCCCCGCACCATCGAAGAATTCATCGTGCCCGAGATCACCAAGGCGGCGGCCGGGGCGGGCCGCCCGGCACCGCGCGTCATCGCCGCGGTGCCCGTGCTGTTGTCCGACGACGTCGACGGCGCTCGCAGCGCCGCCGCCCAGCAGCTGAGTTTTTATGAGGCCATCCCGTCGTATCGCAACGTGATCGCCCGGGAAGGCCTCGCCAGTGTCGTCGACCTCGCCGCGATCGGGCCCGAGGAGTCCGTAACCCGCCAGTTGCGCCGCTACCGTGACGCCGGAGCCACCGACATCGTGCTCAGCCCGCTGGACCGCTCCGACTCGGTCGACCGGGAAGCGCTGTGGAGGCTCACCGCCGCGCTGTGACCGCGCGGGACACGCGCGCCGTCAGCGATATTTGATCATCAGCGCCATGCCGATGATGCACACCAGCCAGATGGCGGTGATGAAATACGTCAGCCGGTCCAGGTTCTTCTCCACCACCGTGGAGCCGGACAGGCTGGACTGCACGCCGCCACCGAACAGCGTGGACAGGCCGCCACCCTTGGCGCGGTGCAGCAGCACCAGCAGCACCACCAGGATGCTGGTGACGACCAGGGTGATCTGCAAAGCCAACTGCATGACGGCCAGCCTACCTGGGCGAAGCCGTGCTCAAGGAAGAGGCCCGCCGGCGGCGATCGCCGCCAGCGTGGCGAACTGCTCGCCGTCCAGGGAGGCGCCGCCGACCAGTCCGCCGTCGATGTCGTCGCGGGCGATCAGCTCGCCGATGTTCTTGGCGTTCACCGATCCGCCGTAGAGCACCCGCACCGAGTCGGCGACCTCCGGCGAGGCGAGTGACGCCAACTGTTCGCGGATCGCCTTGCAGACCTCCTGAGCGTCGGCGGCGCTGGCCACCCGTCCGGTGCCGATCGCCCACACCGGCTCGTAGGCGATGACGACCTTGGCGATCTGCTCGGCCGACAACCCGGCCAGCGACTCACGCACCTGCTTCTCGCAATGGCTGACATGCTGGCCGGCCTCACGGATGTCGAGGTGTTCGCCCACGCACACGATCGGGGTCAGCTCGTGCTTGAGCGCCGCGGCGGCCTTGGCGGCCACCACCGCGTCGTCCTCGTGGTGGTAGGTCCGCCGTTCGGAGTGCCCGACGACGACGAACGTGCAGCCCAGCTTGGCCAGGAAGGCGCCGCTGATGTCGCCGGTGTAGGCACCCGAGTCGTGTTCGGACAGGTCCTGGGCGCCGTAGGTCAACCGCAGCTTGTCCCCGTCGACCAGGGTCTGCACGCTGCGCAGATCCGTGAACGGCGGTAGCACCGTGACGTCGACCTTGTCGTAGTACTTGTCCGGCAACGCGAACGCGATCTTCTGCACCAGCGCGATGGCCTCGAAGTGGTTGAGGTTCATCTTCCAGTTGCCGGCGATCAGCGGTTTGCGGCTCACGACTCTGGGGCCTTTCTAGTTGTGGTCGGGCTGGGGTCGACTCAACACCTCGATACCCGGAAGCGTCTTGCCCTCAAGGTATTCCAGCGACGCTCCCCCACCGGTCGAGATGTGCGAGAAGTCGCCCTCCGGGATGCCCAGTGCGCGCACCGCGGCCGCGGAGTCCCCGCCGCCCACCACGCTGAACGCGCCCTTGCCGGTGGCCGCGGCGATCGCCTCGGCGACGCCCTTGGTGCCCGCGGCGAAGGCGGGGAATTCGAAGACGCCCATCGGCCCGTTCCAGAACACGGTTTGGGCGTTGGACAGCAACGTGGTGAACCGTTTGACCGAGCCCGGCCCGATGTCCAGGCCCATCACGTCGTCCGGGATGGCGTCGGCCGCGACGGTCTGCGGTGTCGCGTCGGCGGCGAACTTGTCCCCCGCCACGATGTCCACCGGCAGCCGCAGCACGTCGACGTAGGTGTCCAGCAGCCCGCGGCAGGTGTCCACCATCTCGGTCTCCAGCAGCGACTTGCCGACCGAGAAACCTTGCGCGGCAAGGAAAGTGAAGCACATGCCGCCGCCGATGACGATGCTGTCGGCCTTGGTGGCCAGCGATTCGATGACACCGAGCTTGTCGGACACCTTCGACCCGCCGAGCACCACCGCGTAGGGGCGTTTGGTGGAGCTGGTCAACTGCTCCAGCACGGCGATCTCCTCGGCCACCAGCGTGCCGGCGTAGTGCGGCAGCAGGGTGGCGATGTCGTACACCGAGGCCTGCTTGCGGTGCACCACGCCAAAGCCGTCGGAGACGAAAGCCCCTGTCGGACCGACCAATTCGGCCAGCTGGCGGGCCAGCGCCAGGCGTTCGCCGTCGTCTTTGCTGGTTTCGCGGGCGTCGAAGCGGATGTTCTCCAGCAGCAGGACGTCGCCGTCGGTCAGGCCCTCGGCGCGGGCCAGCGCGTCGGTGCCCACGACGTCGCCGGCCAGTTGGACGTGCCGGCCGAGTTGCTCACCGAGCGCGGCGGCGACGGGCGCCAGCGACAGCTTCGGGTCGGCTCCGTCCTTGGGCCGGCCGAGGTGCGCGGTGATCACCACCTTGGCGCCCGCCTCGACCAACGCCTGCAGCGTCGGCACCGAGGCGGTGATGCGGCCGGTGTCGGTGATCTTCCCGTCGTCCAGCGGCACGTTCAGGTCCGACCGCACCAGCACGCCGCGTCCGGAAACCCCCTCGGCGAGAAGGTCTTTCAGGGTGTGGACGGCCACGGTTTACAGCGACTTGCCGACCAGGGCGACCAGGTCGACGAGGCGGTTGGAGTAGCCCCATTCGTTGTCGTACCAGGAGACGACCTTGGCCTGGTTGTCGATCACCTTGGTCAGACCGGAGTCGAAGATCGAGCTGTGCGGGTCGGTGACGATGTCGCTGGAGACGATCGGGGCATCGTAGTACTTCAGGATGCCCTTGAGCTTGCCCTCGGCCGCGGCCTTGAACGCGGCGTTGATGTCCTCGGCGCTGACCGACTTGGACAGCTCGGCGGTGAGGTCGGTGACCGAGCCGGTGGGGATCGGCACCCGCAGCGCGTAGCCGTCCAGCTTGCCCTTCAGTTCCGGCAGCACTAGGCCGATGGCCTTGGCCGCGCCGGTGGAGGTCGGCACGATGTTCAGCGCGGCGGCGCGGGCCCGGCGCAGGTCCTTGTGCGGCCCGTCCTGCAGGTTCTGGTCCTGGGTGTAGGCGTGGATGGTGGTCATCAGGCCCTTGACGATGCCGAACTCGTCGTTGAGGACCTTGGCCAGCGGCCCCAGGCAGTTGGTGGTGCACGACGCGTTGGAGATGATGTTCTGGCTGCCGTCGTACTTGTCGTCGTTGACGCCCAGCACGATGGTGATGTCCTCGTCGGTGGCGGGCGCGGAGATGATCACCTTCTTGGCGCCGGCGTCCAGGTGCCCCTTGGCCTTGGCGGCGTTGGTGAAGATGCCGGTGGACTCGACGACGACGTCGACGCCCAGGTCGCCCCAGGGCAGCGCCGCCGGGCCTTCCTTGACCTCGAGCGCCTTGATCTTCTTGTTGCCGACGACGATGGTGTCGTCGCCCTCGAGGCTGACGTCGTGCGGCAGCCGGCCCAGGATGGAGTCGAATTTCAGCAGGTGCGCCAGGCTGGCGTTGTCGGTCAGGTCGTTGACGGCGACCACCTCGATGTCAGCGGTGCCCTGCTCCTGTTGAGCCAGCAAGGCCCGGTAGAAGTTCCGCCCGATGCGACCGAAGCCGTTGATACCTACTCGGACCGTCACTTGTCTCTCCTGTCGTCTTTCTTTCCGGTGTCCGCTGATTTGCGCTCGTCGCCAGCCTAGATCAGGGGCGGCTACCATTGCCGCGCTGGTATATCACCCGTGACCTCGGCCACACGCGGTCCGGGTTAGCGGCCACGCTTGCGCAGCCATCCCAGCGCCGCCCCGGCGGCGTAGTACCCACACAGGCCGTGGATGCCGGCTCCCGGCGGCGTCGATTGCGAGCACAGGTAGACGCCGGGCACCCCGGTCGCGTACGGGTTGACCGAGACGCGCGGCCGCAGGATGACCTGGAGCCCGTCGTTGGCGCCGCCGATGATGTCGCCGCCGATGTAGTTGGGGTTGTAGGCCGCCAGGTCGGCGGTGCCGGTGCTCACGGTCGCGACGATGCGGTCGCGGAATCCCGGGGCGAACCGCTCGATCTGGTCGGTGATGATCTCGGTGGCGTCGCCGGTGTAGCCGAATGGCACGTGGGCGTAGGCGTAGATCGGGTTGATATTGCCCGCCGAGCGCGACGGGTCGGCCAGGTATTGCTGCCCGAGGATGATGAACGGCCGCCGGTACATCCGTCCTTGCGCCCGCTCGCGTTCGCTGTGCGCGATCTCGGCGAATGTCCCGCCCAGATGCACGGTGCCGGCGCGACCGCAGTCGGGACTGGTCCACGGGATGTCGCCCTGCACGGCGTAGTCGACCTTGAATGCCGACGAGCCCTGGCGGTACCGCTCATACGATCGCTTGATCCGCGCGGGCATGGCGTCGCCGTAGATCTGCAGTGCCGCGGCGGGGGTCAGGTCGAGCATGACGATGTCGGCGTCGGGAATGTCTTTGCGGCTGGTCACGGTGACGCCGGTGGTGATCGCGGCGCCGTGTTCGGCCAGCACGGCTGCCAGCGCCGCAATGATCGACCCCGATCCGCCCTCAGCCACCGGCCAGCCGTAGTGGTGCCCGCTGGCCATGAACATCAGCGCCATCGCGGCCGTCAGTGGCCGGTCCAGCCGGGTGTAGGCGTGCGCCGCCTGGCCGCCGTACAGCGCGCGCACGCGCTCGGTGCGAAACCAGCGAGCCAGCACCGTGGCCGGCAGCACCGCGCGCGGTCCGAAGGCAGCGAGCCGGATGGGGTGTTGCGGAACATGCAGGACCGGGCGCATCAGGTCTTGGCACAGCTCGTCGAAGCCGGCGGCGAGATCGCCCACCGCGAGCCGCCACCGCCGTCCGTCGGCGCCCATCTCGGCCACGGTTCGGTCGATCGAGCGATACAGCGACCCCGCGGTGCCGTCGTCGAGCGGGTGCGCGCAGTCGACCTCCGGCCATTTCCAGGTCAGTCCATATCGACTGAGGCCGATCTCGTCCCAGAACGGTGAACCCACCGCCATCGGATGCGCCGCCGCGCAGACGTCGTGGATCACCCCGGGCACCGTCAGCTCGGCCGAGCGCGCTCCCCCACCGACGGTCTCGCGCGCCTCGAGCACCTGCACGTCGACGCCGTCGCGGGCGAGTCGGATGGCCGCGGCCAGGCCGTTGGGCCCGGCGCCGACGACGACGGCCTTACGCATGGACCGTCGTGACGTGGACGGGGTAGTCGTCGCCGGGCTCGGGCCAGGGCTGCCGGCTCAGCATGTCCGCGACGTCGACGTAGCCCTCTTCGACGAGGCCGGTCTTGGCGTCGACGATGCGGTAGGCCTGCGTCTGGCGCTGGATCGGCTGGGCTTCCAGGATGATCACCCGCACCTCGCCCTCGTCGAAGTCGCAGCGGCGCTGCACGGCGGCCAGCAGCTGCTCGTTGTGCAGGTGGCCTTCGCCGAAGTTCCACCCGATCAGCGGTCCGGCGATGATTTCGCCGTCGCGCAGCAGGTAGTCGGCCTCGTCGGCGCCGTCGGGCAGGGCGCGGGACACCAGCCCGCCCAGCGCCCGGCCGTGGGTGTGCATGGACCGCCACCCCATCAACTTGTCGATCATGAGCTCGGCGGTCTGCGGATCATAAAGGCGGGCAAGCTGATTGGGTGCCAGCGCCGACGCCTTGGTGATGTTCGCCTCGATCTTGTCCTCGGCGCACTTGCGCAGGCACCAGGTGCTGGTCGCCCAGTTGCCCGCGTAGTAGCGCATCGCCGGCAGGAACGAAACCTGTTGCGGGAACATGTTTCCCACGATCGGCACCACCGCCAGCGCGACGATCAGGATGATCAGCAGCAGCGGTGAACTCAGGCCGGTGGCCGTGACATCGGCGTAATGGCCGAACAAATAGAACAGCGAAAAGATGAAGAAGACGTTCCACTCCAACGGCACCCCCATCGGAATGGTGGAGGTGATGTTGAGGTGGAACAGCACCATGAAGCCGATCAGGAACCACGCCCACCGGTGACCGTCGGCGAAGAACACCAGGACCAGCGGAACCAGAAATTCGGCCGTCGTCCCGCCGACATGGGCCATGACCTTCGGTATCCACGACGGCCGCAGGTCGTCGACCGGGTCGAGGTAGAGCCGTCGCTTGAACCAGTTGAACGCCCGGCTGCGCAGCAGGGGGCTGTTGCTCATCATGACCGCCACGACGTACGGGAAGTGGTGGTTGAGCTTGGACGTCGCCGCGCCCCACCACAGCGCCAGCATGATGATCTTGAAGGCGGCGATCTGGTCGGTGAACCCGAAGAAGAACACCAGCAGCGTCAGCCCGTAGTGCTCGCCGCGCGCCGCCAGGAAGACGGTCTTGTCCCGCAGCCCCAGCAGTGCGAGCGCGACGATCGCTGGCACCACCAGCCACGGATCGATCAGGCCGACGTCGCCCGCGGGCGTCACCGGCCCGCCCCGCCCCGGTGAGAGCAGCGCCCAGACGCCGGAGCCCAGCACGACGAGATACAGCGCCACATCGGCCACCGTTCGGCTGTCGCCGCGGGTGAACGGCACCTTGTCCGGCCAGGCCGGCAGCCGAATGGTGTTGGGCCGCAACCAATACAGGAACCCGCCGAACGGCGGCCAGAACCGCGCGGTCAGCGGCCCCGAGCCGCAGCCCAGGCCCAGGATCTCGAACAGCAGCGTGAAGATGACCAGCTTCTGGTAGACGATCGGCTGCGTCCACCAGTCGGTGAGGTGGCCCAGCCCGCCCAGCCCCGGCGTCAGGGAGATCACCGCGGCGGCGCCGGCGGCGTACCCGGCGATCTTGAAGAGGTAGAACAGATAGACCGCGTACGGCGAACCGAAGCCGTGTTCGACCCAATGGCGGGTCATGATCTGGCGCCTCGTCGAACGCGGCAGGCTGAGCCACGTCTGCGGGTCGACGTCGGGAAACTCTGGAGCCATGAATCCCATGGGCGGCCTCGTTCCTGTCTAGAAACCAGCTGGCCCATTGAATGTATCGGCACCGCCACGCGGGTGCGCCGCACTGTGCGCCTCAGCGCTGCGCGTCAACCACCCGATCGACCGCCCTACGGCGAGAACTGTTGCGGGAAGCGATGATTCAGCGCAGGCCCGACGCGGACCGGCGAGCCACCGGGCGTGCCTGCGGCGCGGCGGCACCCGCCGTCCGGCGGACGAATCGGCGCCGCAGTTTGTCGATCAGCGCGTCCAGGGTCCGCCGATCCTGCTCGGCGATGCGCGCCAGACGGCGGTAGTTCGCCACGGCGTCCAGGTCGCCCCGCGCCTCCGCCGTGCCGATTTTGCGCTGATACTCGTCGATGCGCTGATCGATGAGGCCGCGCCGGCCGGCGAGCAGTCGGACGAAGTAATCGGCCTGCAGCTCGTCCGCGGTGCCCGGCGCGGCGAGCGCACCGGCGGCCGGTGCGGGCCGTGACGTTTCCTGACCCGGGCGGGCTGATTCCGCGCGGACCGCGGCGGGGTGGGCGCGGCGCCCGCGCCGGTCCCGGGTGCCGGCCGATCTGCGGGTGGCACTCGAGCGGGCGCCACGCTCGTGAGACAGACCGGCTACGTCCATCGGGTCCCCTTTACTCGAGGATTACTTAGGGCGCCGTAACAATAGCGCCCCGACCCGGCCCACACCATATGCCCGGTTGCGCAATGGGCGAAACACCGTGACAGCAACCGAGGCCCGGTCGCTACCATCGAGGGACTCGACTCGGCGAAGCGGCCCAGTGCGAGCGTCAAGGAGGGAACGTGACCGACAACGGCAACCCCGACGGCGGGGATATCGGCAAATTCGACCCCGGCTTGACCCAGCGCCTGATGGCGGTGATGCGCCCCGTTCTCAAGACCTATTTCCGGTCCGAGGTGCACGGACTGGAGGCGTTCCCGCCCGGTGGAGCCCTGGTGGTCGGCAACCACTCCGGCGGCATGTTCCCGATGGACGTTCCGATCTTCAGCGTCCACTTCTACGACAAACTCGGCTACGACCGGCCGGTCTACACGCTGAGCCACGACATCCTGATGACCGGACCCACCGCGGAATTCTTCCGGCGCACCGGATACATCAGGGCCAATCGGGAGAACGCGGCAGCGGCGCTGCGTTCCGGCGGGGTGGTGATCGTGTTCCCCGGCGGCGACTACGACGCCTACCGGCCCACCCTGTCGGAGAACGTCATCGATTTCAACGGCCGCAAGGGCTACATCCGCACGGCGATCGAAGCCGGCGTGCCCATCGTGCCGGCGGTGTCGATCGGCGGGCAGGAGACGCAGTTCTATTTGACCCGCGGCACCTGGCTGGCCGAGCGGCTGGGCATTAAACGCTTGCTGCGCAGCGCGATTCTGCCGTTGTCGTTCGGCTTCCCCTTCGGCCTGAGTGCGGTCATTCCGCCGAATTTGCCGCTGCCCACCAAGATCGTGACGCAGGTGCTCCCGCCCATCGACATCGCCAAGCAGTTCGGCGACGACCCGGATGTGGACGAGGTCGACGAGCATGTGCGGTCGGTGATGCAGGACGCCCTGACCGAACTCGCCGCCAAGCGTCGCTTCCCGATCCTGGGCTGAACCATGGCGAATCCACTGAGCGAGACCCTGGGCCTGGTCAGCACGCTGAGCCGCGCCGGCATGATCGCGCCGATGCGGCCCGACCGCTACTTCAAGATGGCGGCGGCCATGCGCCGCGAAGGCATGGGCATGACGGTGGGCTTCGCCAGCGCGGCGCAGCGCTGCCCGGACCGTCCCGGCCTGATCGACGAACTCGGCACGCTGACCTGGCGCGAGCTCGACGAACGGATCAACGCGTTCGGCGCCGCGCTGCAACACTTGCCCGCGGGTCAGCCGAAAGTCGTGGGCATCATGTGCCGCAACCACCGCGGCTTCGTGGAGGCGGTGGTGGCCACCAACCGGATCGGCTCCGACGTCGTGCTGCTCAACACGTCGTTCGCCGGGCCGGCGCTTGCCGAGGTGGTCAACCGCGAGGGCGTCGACGCCGTGGTTTACGACGAGGAATTCACCCCAACCGTGGACCGCGCGCTGGCCGACAGGCCGAACGCCAGCCGCATCGTGGCCTGGACCGATGGGCAACACGAGCTCACCGTCGAGAAGCTGATCGCCGAGTACGCCGGGCAACGGCCCCAGCGGTCGGGCCGCAAGGGCAGGATGATCCTGCTTACCTCCGGCACCACCGGAACTCCCAAGGGCGCCAACCAAACCGGTGGCAACGCCGGAATCGGCACGCTCAAGGCGATTTTGGACCGCACGCCATGGCGGGCCGAGGAGAAGATCGTGATCGTGGCGCCGATGTTCCACGCCTGGGGCTTCTCCCAGTTGATCTTCGCCGCGTCCATGGCCTGCACGGTGATCACCCGGCGCAAGTTCGACCCCGAGGCCACGCTGGACCTCATCGACCGCCATCAGGCGACCGGGCTCGCCGTGGTGCCGGTGATGTTCGACCGCATCATGGAGCTGCCCGCCGAGGTGCGGCGCCGCTACAGCGGGCGGTCGCTGCGGTTCGCCGCGGCGTCGGGTTCGCGGATGCGACCGGACGTGGTCATCGCGTTCATGGACGCGTTCGGCGACGTGATCTACAACAACTACAACGCCACCGAGGCGGGCATGATCGCGACCGCCACCCCGGAGGACCTGCGGGCCGCGCCCGACACCGCGGGCCGGCCCGCCGGCGGGACTGAAATCCGGATCCTGGACCCGGAATTCAACGAACTGCCCACCGGTGAGGTCGGCAGCATCTACGTGCGCAACAACACCCAGTTCGAGGGCTACACCTCGGGGAGTACCAAGGACTTTCACGCCGGGTTCATGTCGTCGGGCGACGTGGGATACCTCGACGAGGCGGGGCGCCTGTTCGTCGTCGGCCGCGACGACGAAATGATCGTCTCCGGTGGCGAGAACGTGTACCCGATCGAGGTGGAGAAGACGCTGGCGGCACATCCCGACGTGGCGGAGGCGGCGGTGATCGGCGTCGACGACGAACAATACGGGCAGCGGCTGGCGGCCTTCGTGGTGCTCGAGCCCGGCGCCGCGCTCGACGCGGGCGCCGCGCCCGAGGCGCTCAAGCAGCACGTGCGGGAGAACCTGGCCAACTACAAGATCCCGCGCGAGATCACGGTGCTGGACGAACTTCCCCGCGGCAGCACCGGCAAGATCCTGCGCGCCGATTTGCAAGCGCGGGTGACCGGCTGATGCGGCTCGCCCGGACCCTGCGGAAACCCCGGCCACTCGCGCGGGCCGCGCTCGAATTGGCCAACGCCGCCAACGGATTACGCCCGCTGGCCCGCAAGGGCTACAGCACCGTCCTGGTTTTCTGGTTCGGCTGGCCGGCCTCCGAGGTGCCGGGCGTGTACTTCTCCGCCTCGCTGCTCGATGCGCTGCGGCGGGGGCGGCGCGGCGACTTCGCGGGGCGGCGCGGCAAGGCGGCGCTGGCGCTGACGGCGGCGTCCTGGGCCATCTTGGCGGTGATCAAGTACCGGGGGGTCACCACCCCGGGCCCGGTGCTGGAGGCCGGGCTGCGCGAGGAACTCGGCGACGACTACGAAGAGGCGCTGGCCAAGCTGCCCCAGACGGAACCGCGGCGCAGCGGGCGGCGCATGCTGCCGCTGGGCAACACCGTGGCCCGCCGCCGGTACGTCGAGAAGACCAACGTGGTGTCCTACGGTCCCCACGGCCGCGCGAACCTCGCTGACATCTGGCGCCGCCACGACCTGCCGCGGGACGGAAAGGCGCCGGTGCTGCTGCAGGTGCCCGGCGGCGCCTGGGTGATCGGCATGCGCCGCCCCCAGGCCTATCCGCTGATGAGCCACCTGGCCGCCCGCGGCTGGGTGTGCGTGTCGATCGGCTACCGGGTGTCGCCGCGGCACACCTGGCCCGACCACATCGTCGACGTCAAACGGGCGTTGGCGTGGGTCAAGGAGAACATCTCCCGTTACGGCGGGGATCCCAACTTCGTGGCGATCACCGGCGGATCCGCGGGCGGCCACCTGTGTTCGCTGGCCGCCCTGACGCCCAACGACCCGAAGTTCCAGCCGGGGTTCGAGGACGCCGACACCTCGGTGGTGGCCGCGGTGCCGGTGTACGGGCGCTACGACTGGTTCTCCACCGAGGGCGAGGGCCGGCGCGAATTCGTCGACCTGCTCCAAAAGTTCGTCGTCAAAAAGAAATTCACCACACACCGCGACATCTACGTCGATGCCTCACCGATCCGGCGGCTGCGCGCCGACGCGCCGCCGTTCTTCGTGTTGCACGGCCACGACGATTCGCTCATCCCGGTCGGTGAGGCCGAGGAGTTCGTCGAGGAACTGCGCGCGGTATCCAAGAACCCGGTCGCCTACGCCGAATTGCCGCACGCCCAGCACGCTTTCGACATCTTCAGCTCGCCGCGGGCGCATCGGTCCGCGGAGGCCGTTGCGCGATTCCTGTCGTGGGTGTACGCGACGAATCCGCCCGAGCGCGACTGAGAGCGGTCTGCCGCCGCCCGCGGGCGATATTCCGGATACCGAAAGCGCATACGAAATCCCTTGGTTCACTGCGGTTTCAGGCGTCACAACGCGGGGTTTTTTGTCGGTGGGCATCGTTAGTTTGGCGGTGTGAGTGATGAGCAGGATGTCGAGGCGGCGTTCGACGCGCTCGATGCCGCCTGGGATCAGGTCTGCGCGCTGAACGTCGACGCGCTGAAGCCGCGCCAGCAGTTGGCGGTGTTGGCGCGCTGCGAGAAGCAGCGCCGGCGCATCCCGGCCGTCGAGCACCCCGTGATCAATTCCCTGGCCCGCCAGGCACCCTCCCCGGAACTCGGCGGCACAGCAGTCCAGGCCATCGCCGAGGCGACCCTGATCAGCCGCGCTGAAGCCGCCCGCCGCCTCAACGAGGCACGCGATCTGGGCCCGCGCCACGGCCTGACCGGCGAACCCATCCCGCCCGCACTGGCCGCCACCGCCGCCGGACAACGCGACGGCGCCCTGGGCGCGGGCCAGGTCGCCGTGATCCGCAAGTTCTACCACCAGCTGCCCGGCTGGATCGACATGCCCACCCGCGAGCAGGCCGAAGCGCGATTGGCCACCGAAGGCAGCCGGTTTCGCCCCGAACAACTCGCCGGGCTGGCCCACACCCTGGCCGACTGCCTCAACCCCGACGGCACCTACACCGACGACGACCGCGCGCGGGCGCGTGGTCTGACCCTGGGCAACCAGCAGGCCGACGGCATGTCGCCGTTGCGCGGCTGGCTCACCCCCGAAGCCCGCGCCACCCTGGAAGCCGTCCTAGCCAAACTCGCCGCCCCCGGCATGTGCAACCCCGACGACGACACGCCCTGTGTGGACGGCGCACCCACCCAAGACGCCATCGAGCGCGACCCACGCTCGGCCGCCCAACGCCAGCACGACGGACTCAACGCCGCACTGCGCGGCGTGCTGGCCTCCGGGAACCTGGGTCAGCACAACGGGTTACC
>NZ_LZMG01000099.1:0-635 GCF_001673615.1 Mycobacterium sp. 1245499.0 | reverse complement strand
CGACATGGCAACACGTTTTATGACCGACCCGCACGAGATGCGGGCGATGGCGGGCCGCTTCGAGGTGCACGCCCAGACCGTTGAGGACGAGGCCCGCAAGATGTGGGCGTCGTCGATGAACATCGCCGGCTCGGGCTGGAGCGGTCAGGCCCAGGCCACCTCGTACGACACCATGGGCCAGGTCAACCAGGCCTTCCGCAACATCGTCAACATGCTCCACGGGGTGCGCGACGGGCTGATTCGCGACGCGAACAACTACGAGCAGCAAGAGCAGGCCTCGCAGCAGATCCTCAGCAGCTAGCGGCCGAATCCGCAGCTGCGTAACATCTCAAGACATTAGGAGAACACCGTTATGAGCATTAACTACCAGTTCGGCGATGTAGACGCCCACGGTGCCTTGATCCGCGCCCAGGCCGCGTCCTTGGAGGCCGAGCACCAGGCCATCGTTCGCGATGTGCTTGCTGCCGGCGACTTCTGGGGCGGTGCGGGTTCGGTGGCATGCCAGGAGTTCATCACCCAGTTGGGTCGCAACTTCCAGGTCATCTACGAGCAGGCCAACTCCCACGGGCAGAAGGTTCAGTCCGCGGGCAGCAACATGGCCAGCACCGACAGCGCCGTTGGGTCCAGCTGGGCCT
>NZ_LZMG01000098.1:0-10667 GCF_001673615.1 Mycobacterium sp. 1245499.0 | reverse complement strand
ATGCGCTTGCCGACGGGCCACTGCACATCGATGAACTCGCCGACAAAGTCGGAGCCGATTCCGATGCGTTGCGCAGGGTGTTGCGAGCATTGATCAGCAAGGGCATCTTCGCTCAGGGCGACGATGGCCGCTATGAGCTGACCGAGCGAGCAGACCTGCTGCGCTCGGACGCCCCGGTATCTATGGCGGCCCTGGCGCGGCTCGTGGGCGCACCGCAGGAGCGCGAACATTGGAGCCTGCTCACCCAGACTGTTAGAGCCGGCACTTCGCCGGTCCAGGCGTTACGCGGTAAGCGCTTCTTCGACTACCTGCGCGACGAACCCGAATTCAGTGCGATCTTCAACGACGCGATGACCGGCTTGTCGGCGTACGTAGATGGACCGCTCGTAGCGGCGTATGACTTCACGCCATTCGCTACCATCGTCGACGTCGCGGGCGGTCATGGCCGCTTGCTCGCGGCCATCCTGGCCTCGGCCCCGAACACGCGTGGTGTGCTGTTCGACCTTCCCGATGTGGTGGCCCAAGCAGCGCCGCTGCTACGAAAGTTAGGCGTGGCGCAACGGGTTCGCCTGGTTGCGGGCTCCTTCTTCTGCGATGTTCCGCCGGGAGCTGATGCCTATGTGCTCAAGCACATTGTGCACGACTGGTCCGATGACGCGGCGCTGCAAATCCTGCGGAATGTGAGGAGGGCTGTGCCGACCGGCGCGGCCTTACTGCTCGTCGAGACGGTAATCCCCGAAGACACCCGCGAATTCATCGGCAAGATCGCTGACATCGAGATGTTGCTGTTCAACGATGGGCGTGAACGCACCGCCAAGGAGTATCAGCGACTCCTCGCTGAAGCCGGCTTCGAGATGACTCAAATCTTCGATACCGAAACGGATTTCAGCGTGATCGAGGCTCGCGCCAGATGACTCTCGACGGGACCCTACCGCCGGACACGCAAGGGCTGACGTATGTGCTGATTCCAGGCGGCTGGCACGGCGCCTGGTCCTGGCGGCCGGTTGCCAACCGGCTTCGCGCGGCGAGCCATCGGGCGATCACCCTGACGCTGCCGGGTCTGGGCGACGGCGATGACCCGTCGGGTTACCAGCTCGGGGACGCGGTCGACTACATCGTCAACGAGGTGCGCCGGCTCGAGCTGGACAACGTGGTCCTCGTCGCGCACAGCTGGGGCGGCTACCCCGCGACCGGCGCCGCTCACCTTCTGCGCGGCCGGGTCAGCAAGATCGTCTACTACAACGCTTTTGTGCCGGTTCGGGTCAGGTCGCTCGTCGACGAAACCCCGCCAGACACACGCGAGTTGATGCTGCAATTGATCGACGGATCACCGTTCGGCGCCATTGCACCGAGCCTGGAGTACGTCGAGCAGCTGTTGCTGCAAGGCGTCGCCCCAGCGTTGCAGCGATTGGTGGCGGATCTGATGACCCCGCAACCCGGCGGCTACTTCCTCGGCGCTCTCGACATCGATGCGGCGAGTCTCGGTGTTCCCACCGCCTACGTCACCGGCGACAGCGATCAGGCGATGCCGCACCCGGGGCCCGAATTTGCCGCCCGGCTCGGTGTAAAACCGGTCGCCGTTCCGGGGACACACGACGGAATGCTGACCCACCCCGACGAAGTGGCCAATGCGATCCTCGCGACCTGACCGGGCAGTAGTGGTTATTGGTGCCGGCCCGGCCGGCATTTCTGCCGCGCTGAGCTTGAAGGACAACAGAATCCGGCCATTGCTCATCGACCGGGCCGATGCAGTGGCCGCGTCGTGGCGCGGCCGGTATGACCGGCTCAGGCTCAACACCGGTCGGCAGTTCTCCCACTTGCCGGGCCGGCCATACCCGAAGGGGACTCCGCTCTATCCGACTCGTGACCAGGTCGTCGCGCACCTTGACCGACACGCGCGCGAGGACGGCATCGACCTCCGGCTCAACACCACGGTCGAGCGGATCGACCGCTGTACGGTGGGATGGCGGTTGACAACGTCTGACGGCGACCTCGACGCTCGACACGTCGTGGTCGCCACGGGTTACCTGCACACTCCCTTGATCCCGGATTGGGCCGGCACTTTCAGCGGTGAGCTATTGCATTCATCGAGTTATCGAGGCCCGGCGCGGTACGCGGGCAAGCGTGTGCTGGTGGTCGGGTCGGGATCCTCGGGAATGGAGATCGCCCACGACCTGACCGTAGGCGCGGCGGCCAAAGTCTGGCTCTCGGTAGGAACTCCACCAAACCTCTTGCCGCGTAAGGGGCCTGTCGGGCTGCCCAACGACGTGCTCTCGATTCCGTTGTTCCATCTGCCCCCGCGGGTAGCCGACCGGATCTCTAACGCAGCGCGCCACCGCGCATTCGGCGACCTCCAAGAATTCGGTCTGCCTGTTCCGGAGGAAGGCCCGTTTGCCAGAGCCCACCGGCTGCACGCCGCACCGACAGTGGTCGACCGCGAGGTCATCGACGCGGTGCGCGACGGATCCATCGAAGTGGTCGGGGCGGTCAGCGCGCTCGAGGGTGCCAAGGCGGCGCTGGCCGACGGTGCACGAATTCAACCCGACGTGATGATCTGCGCGACCGGATACGGGCCCGGCCTGGGCCCATTGGTCGGGCACTTGAGGGTACTCGCACCCGACGGCGGACCGGTCCTGCTGGCGCCGACGCCTGCGGCCGATGGCCTGTACTTCCATGGTCTGCTGAGCCGCCCAGCGTTGATCGGCTACGTAGCGAACCAATCGCGAACCCTGGCCAGGCGCATCTCGCAAGACTGCCATTCGATCGCTCAGGCGTAGGCCGTTCGGAACCTGTCCCGATAGGCCTTCGGGCTGATGCCCAGGTGGTTGACGAACACGCGTCGCAGGGTTTCGCTGCTGCCGAAGCCGGCCATGCCCGCGGACTCGCTGACGGACCGGCCGGATTCCAATGCCCCACGGGCGAAATCGATGCGAACCAATTCGACATAGCGGGCCGGGGTCATCCCGAGCTCGGATTGGAAGAGCCGGGTCAGCTGACGGGTGCTCAGTGACGCCCGCGCGGCAAGGGACTGCACGCTGTGGTTCGCGGCCGGGTCGGCCGCGACCGCGTCGATGACCGCACGCAGCGGCGACTGCGGCGGGGGATCGGCCTCGACCAACACCGAGAATTGTGATTGGCCCCCTGCGCGTTTGAGGTAGACGACCAGCCACCGGGCAACGTTGCGGACCAGTTCGGTGCCGTAATCCATTTCGACCAGCGCCAGCGCCAGGTCGATGCCCGACGAGATCCCGGCCGAGGTGAAGACGTTGCCGTCGCGGACGAAGATCGCGTCGGGATCGACGGTGACATCGGGGAAGGCACGCGCGAACCGCCGGGCATCGTGCCAGTGCGTGGTGGCGCGCCTTCCGCTGAGCAGGCCCGCCTGCGCGAGGACGAACGACCCGGTGCAGATGGAGGCCAGCCGCCGGGTCCGGGCCGACACCGATCGGATGGCCTCGACCAGGGCGGGGTCGATGGCGTGCGCGGGCAGGTTGTCGCTGCCGGCGACCAGGACGGTGTCGGCGGATTCGATCGCAGCAATGCTGTCGGTCACGCCAAGTCGGGACCCGAGCGAACTGGTCACGTCGCACCCGTCCAGCGACGCGATCTTGACCTGGTAGTCGGCGCCGAACCGGTTGGCCTCGACGAAGACCTCACCCGCGCCCGCGACGTCCAACAGCGTCACCCCGTCGAACACGACGATCACCACCACCCGCGTACGCGCTTTGGCTTCGGTCACGCCAGCCATTGTGTCGCAATTTGTGGGAAATATGGCGGCTGGGCGGCTAGCGGGCCGACCGACGGTGACGAACGCGTCGCATTCTGTGGTGAAGACGGCTCAAACGATTCGGGTGGCTTGAACGGCGCGGTCGAATACTGAGGACAGTCCACCCGACACAGGAGGTTGATCATGGTCACTCAACACGTCGAGAGTATCGCCGACATCGTCATACCGGACACCCCGCTGGTTCGCGAGATCACCGAGTTCATCCGCGAGGCCGAGGGTGACCTGCTCTTCGACCATTCGCGGCGCGTGTTCTTGTTCGGTGCGCTGCAGGGGCGGCGCCGGGGCCTGGAGCCCGACCTGGAACTGCTGTACGCCGGGGCGATGTTCCACGACCTGGGCCTCACCGAGCGGTATCGCACCTCCACCCTGCGCTTCGAGGTGGACAGCGCCAACGCGGCGCGGGCTTTCCTGTTGGACCATGGCGTCGGCGAGGCCGACGCCGCCAAAGTGTGGCTCGGCATCGCGTTGCACACCACGCCCGGCATACCCGAATTCATGGAACCCGAAATCGCTTTGGTCACAGCCGGTGTCGAGACCGACGTGCTGGGCATCGGACGCGACGACCTTTCCGCGGAAGCCCTCGCCGCGGTCACCGCGGCGCATCCCCGGCCCGACTTCAAGCGGCGAATCTTGGCTGCCTTCAACGAAGGCATGAAACACCGCCCGCACAGCACCTTTGGCACCGTCAACGCCGATGTGCTGCAACACTTCGATCCCACCTTCCGCCGTGACGACTTCGTCGAGATCATCCTGAACAACACCTGGCCCGAGTAGGCGCTCCGTCCGCGCGGCCGGTGATGTCGCGAACTGTGGGATAGCGGTCTGAAATCGCACCGGTGCCCCGACGGTCACCGCAGCAGACTGAGCGGTGACCGCCGGGGGATGCGGCGGTTCTCATCAGGTGCGATCACAGGAGTCAGCTTGAAGACGAACGCGTCCGAAATCGGGGACACCGCAATAGTTCTCGGGGGAAGCATCACCGGCTTACTGGCGGCACGGGCACTGGCCGACTTTTATCGCGACGTTGTCGTGATCGAACGAGACGTTCTCCCGGACGGACCGCGGACCCGCCGCGGGGTCCCGCAAGGCGGCCTGCCGCACATCCCACCGGCACGGCTGACACGAAGTTTGGAACAGCTTTTTCCCGGTTTCCTCGACGAATTGGTGGTCGGCGGTGCCCGAGTCTGGGACGACGGCGACCTGTCGCGCCTCTGCATCAATTTCGGTGGACACGAGTTGCTGCGCTCGGGCAATGTCCCAGACCCGGAGTCGATCGTTATCCACTACGCGCACCGCGCTTTTCTCGAGTGGAACCTACGTCGACGCGTGCATGCCCTTCCCAATGTCGAGTTGCTGCAGGGCTGTGACGCGGTCCGGTTGACGTCCACCCAGCAGCGCGCCCGCGTGACGGGTGTCGTGGTGGCGCGACGTGACTCGGGCGCCGAAAGCGTCCTGACCGCAGACCTTGTCGTTGACGCGACGGGCCGCGGGTCGCGGACACCGATCTTTCTCGAAGAACTCGGGTATCGCCGTCCACGCGAGGACGAATTGAAGGTGCACGTCACCTACGCCGGTCTGCCGGTTTATGTGGAGCCGGGCACCTTGCGGGAGAACGTCACGCTCACCGCCGCCCAGCCCAACCGCCCGGTCGCATTCGCGATGTTCGCCGGGGAGAACAACGCGTACATGCTCGCGGTGCAAACTCTGTCCGGGCAACCGGCGCCCACCGATCGCGCCGCCCTGTTCGATTGTCTGACCGGTGTAGCGCCCCCACATGTGCTGGCCGCCGCGCGGGCCGCGGAACCGCTCGCGAACGTCACGCATTACAAGTTTCCCTCGAATCGATGGCGACGCTACGACAAGCTGACGCGCACGCCCGACGGCCTGATCGTGATGGGCGACGCGCTGTGCAATTTCAATCCTCTTTACGGCCAAGGCATGTCGATCGCCGCCATCGAGGCGTTGATTCTGCGTGATTGCCTTCGGGACGGCGGCGACAAACTGCCACGGCGGTTCTTCGGCCGCGCTGCCAAGGAGATCGCCGTGGCCTGGCACACCGCCGTGAGTTCGGACCTGGCACTGCCGCAAATAGCGGGGAAGCGAACCGTGTCGGTGCGGCTCAGGAACGCTCTGGTGGAGCGCATGGTCCGCGCCGCGCAAACCGACCCGGAAATGGTCCAGCGATTCCTGCATCTGATGAACATGGTCGGCCGGCGCGCGGAGCTGTTTCATCCATCCACGATGCTGCGCATGGTTCCGAATGCGCGGAACGTCCCGATAGCGACTCGGACCTCAGCGTGAGCGCTGCCTCGATCGACAGAAAGCAGGACATGACGCGAAGCGACTGCCACACTTGGGATTTGGCCACCGGTGACCTGGCCGCCGCCCGGCCCGGCCGCCCCGGCTGATTAGCGGACATGTCGACATACGTCCTGATCCCCGGCGCCTGGCATGGGGCGTGGTCTTGGCGTCCGGTCGCCCAGCGGCTGCGCGCGGCGGGCCACCGGGCCATCACCTTGACGCTGCCCGGCATGGGCGACGGCGAGGATCCCTCGGGATACCAACTTCACGATGCGGTCGATTACATCGCCCGGCAGGTGCGGCGGCGGGAATCCGGCGCGGTGGTGTTGGTTGCCCACAGCTGGGGCGGTTTCCCCGCGACCGGCGCCGCGCAAGTGCTCGCCGGTCGAGTCGAGAAACTGGTGTACTACAACGCGCACGTGCCGCTGCCCGGCAGGTCGCTGATCGACGAGAACCCGCCCGACAAGCGCCTGTCCGCACTGCGGTGGATCGAGGAATCGCCGGTCGGAGGCGTTCCGGCAACCGCGGACTATCTCGGACGGGAACTGATGCAGGGCGTTTGTGCTGACCTACAGCGGCTGGTGGCGGACCTGCTCACCGTTCAGCCCGGCGGTTACTTCCTCGGTGCCCTCGACATCCATCCGATCGACCTTGGCATCCCGTTGGTCTACATCGCCGGCGAAGACGACCTGGCGATGCCGCGGCCGGCGGCCGAATCGGCCGCGCGGATCGGGGTCCGGCCGGTCGTCGTTGCGGGCACGCACAATGGGCTGCTCACCCACCCCGACGAGGTGGCCCAGGCGATCCTCACCGCCTGACGGCCAATGTCGGATTCTGTGGGAAGAACGGCCGCAAACCGACTCCTCCCTGACCGCGCGGCGGCGCACACTTCAGGCAAGCAGTGAAGGAGACGCGGTCATGGCCATTCCATCGATAACAGCCGTTGCGGACATCGTGGTCCCCGACACCGCGCTGGTGCGCGAGGCAACCGAGTTCATCCGCGCCGCCGAGGACGACGTCCTCTTCCACCATTCCCGGCGGGCGTACTTCTTCGGCGCGCTTCACGGGCGCCGCCTCGGGCTGCACCCAGACCTGGAACTGCTCTACGTGGCGGCGATGTTCCACGACCTGGGTCTCACGTCGCGCTACGGCGCCTCGACCGAGCGCTTCGAAATCGACGGTGCCGACGCGGCGCGCGAATTCTTGGTGGAACGTGGCGTCGAGGAGGCGCAGGCGCAGAAGGTGTGGTTGGGCATCGCCCTGCACACGACGCCCGGCGTGCCGGCCCGCCTGGACCCGGAAATCAGTTTGCTCATCGCCGGTGTCGCGACCGACGTCGTCGGTGCCGGCCGCGAGGCCCTGCCTTCTGACGCTGTCGAGGCGGTCACCGCGGCCCACCCGCGTCCCGACTTCAAGAACCGCATCCTGGTCGCCTTCAACGAAGGCATGAAGCACCGCCCGGAGACCACCTACGGCACCATGAACGCCGACGTCCTGGCGCATTTCGATCCGAACTTCACGCCCGCCAACATGGTCGACGCGATCCACAACAGTCCTTGGCCCGAATAGTGGAAGGAGCAGAACAATGGACATCTACGAAGGCCTGTACACCACCCGGATGATGCGCCGGCTGCGCCCGGATCCGATTCCGTTGGAGACCCAGGCGCGGATACTCGATGCGGCCGTGCGCGCCCCGAACGGGGGTAACACCCAGCGTTGGCACTTCGTGGCCGTGGACGATCGGGAACTCATCGGCAAGTTCGCCGAACTGTTCCGCAAGGCCCGCGCCATCGAATACGAGAAGTTCAGCACGGGAACGGGACCGATGGTCGCCACGGCGCCGGGAGCGGATCCCGCCGCGCACGCCGAAACGATGCGCCGAATGAAGGGCTCGGGCAATTACCTGGCCGACCATTTCGAAGAGGTCCCCCTGTTGCTGTTCGTCTACTCCATCGATGACCTAGGCGGCGCCAACATCTACCCGGCCATCTGGAGTGCGTTGCTCGCCGCCCGCGCCGAGGGAGTCGGCGGTGTCATGACGATGGTGCTCCGCAATTTCGAGGACGAGGTGAACGAGCTACTGGGAGTTCCGGCCGAGCAGGGCTGGAAGATGTCGGCGATGCTCACCCTGGGCTACCCGTTGGGCAGGTGGGGCGTCGCGGCCAATCGCCATCCGGTGCACCAGGTTTCGTCCCGCAACGGCTGGGACAAGCCGTTCGGCATCGAAGTGCCGCAGCCACTGTGGCCGCCGCACGACGAGATGACGGCCGGCCTGGCCGCGGCGGGCTGAACACGTCTTGCGGCGCAACGGGTTTGCGAGGAAGGTATCTCACATGAGCGGACCAGATCCAATCGGCGTCACCGTGGTGCAACCGGGGGAGGGCGAGGTCGTCACTCTCCCGGGCTTCGGGGCGGTGTTCAAACTGTCCGGCAAGACCAACGGCGGCGAGGTGTCCATCGTCGAGCATCCGTTCGCCGTCGGCCTGCTCACCGCGGCGCACCGGCACACCCGCGAGGACGAGCATTCGATCGTGCTGGCCGGTGAGATCGGGTTCCGTTCCGACGACAGCGAAGTGGTGCTGGGTCCCGGTGGATACATCACCAAGCCGCGCGGGCAGATGCACGCGATGTGGAACGCCGGCAGCGAGCCGGGCCGCATCATCGAGGTCATCACCCCCGGCGGGTTCGAAAACTACTTCCGCGAGTTGGGCGAGCTGCTCGTCGAGCACGACCAGGACCCGGCGGGCACACCGCTGCACGAGCTGCCCGAGTTCGGCAAGCTCGCCGACAAATATGGGCTGACGTACGGCTCGCCGGAGTGGATGGACGACATCGCCCAGCGATACGGGCTGAACCCGCCGTCGCACTGAGCCGTTCGCGGCTTCGATGCCCGCTGAGCGGGCGATTTGGTCGCCGAGAGACCGGTTCGGTAACCTGGCATTCACCAACGCGGGGTGGAGCAGCTCGGTAGCTCGCTGGGCTCATAACCCAGAGGTCGCAGGTTCGAATCCTGTCCCCGCTACCAGGTAAAACGGCCCCCGGAGATAGCTCCGGGGGCCGTTTTCATGCCTAGCGCGCCAGCACGTCCTCGATGGCGCTGATGACCTCCGGGGCGTCGGGCTCGGTGCGGGGCCGGAAGCGGCGCACCACCTCGCCGTCGGGTGCGAGCAGGAACTTCTCGAAGTTCCACTGGATGTCGCCGGCCTGGCCGTCGGCGTCGGCGGCCTTGGTCAGCTCGGCGTACAGCGGGTGGCGGCCGTCGCCGTTGACGTCGGTCTTCTCCAACAGCGGGAACGTCACGCCGTAGGTCGTCGAGCAGAACTCCTGGATTTCATCGGCCGTGCCCGGCTCCTGGCCCATGAACTGGTTGCAGGGGACGCCGACGACCGTTAGGCCGCGGTCGCGATAGTCCTTGGCCAGCTTTTCCAGGGCCGTGTACTGCGGCGTCAGCCCGCATTTGGAGGCGACGTTGACGACCAGCGTTGCGCCGTCCGACAATTCGGCCAGCGTGGTCGGCCGGCCGTCGAGGGTGGTCAGGGCGATGTTTTTCAGGGTCACGCCGACGACGCTAACGCACGTCAGAGCCAGCCGGTGCGGGCGGCGGCGACCGGCTCGGCGGGCTCCGGGGCGAGCTCGCCGTTGCGCACCCCGTCGAGCAACCGTTTCACGGCGGCGACGATCTCCGGAGCGGCCGCCGCGAGCCCGGCCGTGTCGGCCTCGCTGACCTGGTCGGCGTCGACGCCGGCGCGGGCCAGCACGGCGGCCGGGTCGGCGAGCTGCTCGGTCAACCAGGCCAGCGGGTCGGCGGACAGTTCGGGGACGAAGTGCCGGCGGCTGGGTTCCCACCCGTTGAACTGCGGGTGGTGATGGGCGCGGTCCAGGGTCCCGGGTGGGCTCTCGGTGGACCCGAACAGGTCGACCCGCCACACCGGGCGGGTGAACGCGATCGGGACGCCGGCGTAGATCGAGCCCTGCGGCTCGGCCCGGTCGACGAGGCGCAGTTCCAGCCTGACGCCGCGCTCCGGCGTCTCCTGACCTTCGAGCGGGGACGGGTCGATGAAGTACATGTCGCCGACGACCACACCCAGGGATTCGAATCCGAACGCTGCCAGCATCGCGCACCTTTCGTTGTCCTCATCGAGGTTCTCATCGAGCGTAGACCCGGCATCTTGCCAACCGCGGCGCCCGACGAATTTGTGAACAGCGGTTCGCACAAGTTCGGCCGTCGCGGTACATTTCACTGACTTCGTTAGTGCACAGTTACGAAGCCCCTGGCAAAGGCAGGGGAGTGGATTTGTCGCCGCGCCGGCAGGCGGCGGCGCGGACGTGAGGGGTGGCGGCGGTCTTGTCGACGAAAACAGGTCCCAGCTCACCCGTGCAGATCAACTCGCAACGAACCCCGCCCTACAAGTGGATCGCCCTCGCCATGATGCTTGTCTGCGGGCTGATTCTGGCCTTGGTGTACGGCCAGTTTCGCGGTGCATTCACCGAGAAGACGCAGCTGACGATGATTGCGTCGCGGGCCGGTTTGGTGATGGATCCGGGTTCGAAGGTGACGTATAACGGGGTGGAGATCGGC
>NZ_LZMG01000097.1:0-5685 GCF_001673615.1 Mycobacterium sp. 1245499.0 | reverse complement strand
GTGCTGCAAAGGGCTTGGCGATTGCTGTCCCCTACTCCGTAGGGCAGGCATCAGGGCACTTGTAAACCGTTGCGGGCGTGGTCGGTTCGGGACGGTTGCTGGAGGTCGCGTCGGCATGGTGTTTCTCCAGTGACAGGGAGCGGCCACGCGGGACTTGAGTCATGTTGAACCGAGCGCCCTTTCGGCACGTCTTTATAGAAGTAAACCTAGAGAACGATCAGGAGAACTTTGTGGATACTGTGTTGAAGCAGCGGTTCGACTACGACATCATCGTCTGCGGTGCTGGCTCGTCAGGATCGGCGATCGCCGGTCGGTTGGCCGAAAATCCCGACATCAAGGTCTTACTGTTGGAAGCCGGTGGCAGCGATGACGTCCCCAGTGTGACCGAGGCAAGTCAGTGGCCATCGAACCTTGGCAGCGAACGTGATTGGGGATTCCTCTCCGATCCTGACGGCCGGCTTCATGGACGCGCGATCGCGTTTTCAATGGGCAAAGTGCTCGGTGGCGGGTCCGGTATCAACCTCATGATTTGGGCGCGGGGGCACCGCAGCGACTGGGACCACTACGCCTCTGAAGCCGCTGAGCCGGCGTGGGGATACGCAAACGTCCTTGATGTGTATCGCCGGATCGAAGATTGGCATGGCGTCGGTGAGCCAAATCATCGAGGCAGGGGTGGGCTGGTGTTTGTACAACCGGCGCCCGATGCGCATCCGCTCGCCGCAGCGACGCTGGAAGCCGCTAGGGCACTGGGAATTCCGACGTATCAAAGCGCCAACGGCCGCCTGATGGAGGAGACCCGCGGCGCTGCCATCGTCGACCTGCGCTGCCGCGACAACAAGCGCCTATCGGTGTTTGGCACGTACGTCGCCCCGCATCAGCGGCAGCCGAATCTGACGGTGGTGCCGCACGCGATGGTCACCCGCGTGCTCTTTGACGGCAACCGTGCCACCGGTGTCGAGGTCGTCCATGACGGCGCGGTTCACCGGGTGCGCGCCAGCGCCGAGGTCGTGCTGTCGCTCGGTGCCATTCACACGCCCAAGGTGCTCATGCACTCCGGCATTGGCGACCAAGATGAACTGCATCGAGTCGGCGTGCCCGTTCGCCAGCACCTGCCCGGAATCGGGCGCAACCTTCAAGACCACTATGGGTTCGACTGTGTCTGGGAGTTTCCCGAGACCATCCAGGGCAGCACTCAGGTGGGGTCGGCACTGTTTTGGGATTCCGGCGCTGCCGATGTCCAGGGTCCGGACCTCTTCGCATGCTCAGGGCCATTCCCGAAAGCGACAGCCGAAAATGCCGCGAAATACGGTCTGCCGCGGAGCGGTTGGACGTTGTTCGGCGCGCCCACACACCCCTACAGTCGCGGTCGACTCCGGTTGTCCGGCCCCGACCCGACCGATCCAATCCGGATCGAAGCTGGCGCGCTATCAGACCCCGAAGACTTCAAGACCGCGATCGCGTGCATCGAAACCTTGCGCGAGATCGGCAACTCCCGAGAGCTTCGACCTTTCGTCGCGCGCGAGGTCATGCCCGGCGACCTGACCGGCACCGAGTTGGAGACGTATCTGCGCGACGCCGTCACCACCTACTGGCACGAATGCGGAACCGCAAAGATGGGGCGTGACTCGATGTCGGTGGTCGACGGACACCTGAAGGTCTACGGCATCGAGGGCCTGCGTGTCGCCGATGCCTCCATCATCCCGCGTATCAGCACGGCCAACACCATGGCACCGTGCGTCGTGATTGGCGAGCTGGCTGCACAATTCATCAAAGTTGACCATCGAATCTAAAAGTGTTGCGCCGCAGAGTCTCTCATTCGTCATCGCCATCGGATATGTACCACAAGTCAATCCAGCCATCGCAGAAATCGAGGATGGATGCAATCGACGCTGCAACCTGCCGATCCCCACGCCACCTGCACCTGACAACCGATGCCTTCACAACGGTTCGAGCCACGCCAAGGTCAATTCGGAGTCGCGCCCGACAGCTTGGTGTTGGTTCAAGAATTTCTCAACACGGCCCCTATCCAGGGGTACGACACTGATCTGCTGCTCGACGTCGAACTGACAGGAAACTGGTGCGCCGCTACGGTGCCCAAGTGGGCGGCGCTGCGACGCGCCGACGCCCAACCGCCGTCGCTCAAGCTAGAGGATCTGCCGAAACTCCGGGAGTTGCGCGACGGCATCGCGAAAATGGTCAACGGAAGATCCCCCGATAGTCGACAGCTGAGCTGTATCAGCTCCATTCGCGGAGCCTTCGCTCTGTCGGACTGCAATGGACTGCAGATAATGCCCACCGGCAGCGGCTGGCGTTGGCTAGCGTCGGCCCTCTTCAGCGAGATCTATCGAAGTCAGCTGAATGACACATGGAGACGGATCAAGCAATGCCGCAAGCCATTCTGCGGGACAACGTTTTACGACCGCTCGAAGAACAACAGCGGCGCGTGGTGCAACGTAAAGAGGTGCGGAAACGCCGCGAACCTGCGAGCACTTCGGGCGCGCCGACGCGACGAACGTGAGCGCGCGAACGCAAACGCTCCGGGACAGCATGACTACTGCCGACGCCCAGAAGATCGGTGACGATCAACCGGCTGAACGAGGCGAACCGGCAAGTCGGCAGCGACGCGATCGCTCATAATCTGTTAAAGCGAGGTGCAGATCACCACTTCGAGCGTAGGCAGACTGGGCTTTCGTGTCATGGCTGCATCCCACCGCCGGATGGGCATTACGAGCGAGGTGTACGGGCGGTTGATCGTAAAGCGGGATCTCAGCGCTCCCTCAGATTTTTGCGGAGAATCTTTCCAGATGCCGATTTCGGGATGAATGTGATGAATTCGACCTCACGAATCTTTTTGTATGGAGCGACGCTTCTAGCCACGAACTCCATCACCTCGGCGGCAGTCAGCGAAGCTGAGGGTGTTGTGACGACAAACGCCTTGGGGATTTCCTCGCCGGACTTGGGGTCTATGGCTGGAACCACGGCGGCATCCACTATCGCGGGGTGGGTCAGCAACAGTGCCTCGAGTTCAGCGGGCGCCACCTGATAGCCCTTATATTTGATGAGTTCCTTGAGGCGGTCGATGATATAGACACAGCCGTCGGCGTCGACGCAAGCTAGGTCCCCTGTGTGCAGGAACCCGTCCTCGTCGATGGTGTCGGCTGTCGCCTCATCGTTGCCGAGGTAGCCGATCATCACATTCGGGCCCTTGATCCACAGCTCGCCTGCTGCGCTGACACCGTAGTCGGGGACTGCGATCTCGACACCGGTCTCGGGCGCGACGAGCTTGCTGACCGTGTTCGGGAGAGTCCACCCGCAGGAATGCACCTGCGCGACAACGCCTACCGAATCCCGCCCCCCGTCGACGGGCATGCTGTGGCCGACTCCGCTCAGCTCACTCATTCCGAAGCCCTGCAGCACCGCCACACCGAGTCGGGCGCCCACCGTGCGTGCGAGTTCACCGTCTAGCGGCGCGGCACCACACATGACGACTTCCAGCGAGGACAGGTCGTAGGAATCCACCATTGGGTGCTTGGCCAGCGCGACGGCCACCGGTGGCACGATAAATGCCTTGGTGCACCGGTGATCCTGAATGGCGCCCAAGAACGCGGCCAGGTCGAACGAAGGCATTAGGACCAGCTTGGCGCGCGGCACCAGTGAAGCCGTCAGCAGCACAGACAAGCCATAGATGTGAAAGAACGGCAGCACGGCCAGAACGACGTCGTCGGCGCCGACGAGGTTGAGGGGTTGAACTTGGGCGGCATTGGCTACCAGGTTGCGGTGGGTCAGCATCACCCCCTTAGGAAGACCGGTAGTACCGGAGCTGTAGGGGAGCACCGCCAAGTGGTTGGCCGGATCAAAGCTGCTAGTGCCGGCGCGGCGAACTGCCGGCTGGGACCTGAAGTCGACTTCGCCGAGCATAAGCACGTCGCCGGGCGCGAGTCCCGTTTGCGCGGCGGCGGTTTCGGCTTTCTCGCGGTGCTCAGCGACGGCCAGCATCATCCGAGCATGTGAATCGCGCAACTGCCGTGCAATCTCATCCGCGGTCGACAGCACGTTGAATGTGGTTGCGGTCGCTCCTGCACGAAGAATGCCGTGAAACGCGACCGCGAATGCGGTGCTGTTGGGTGAAAGTAGACCGACCACGTCACCGACGCCGACTCCGCGGGCGACAAGATTCGCAGCGAATGCTTCGATGTGATCAATCAGCTCCCCGTAGTGTGTCGTGGCACCCGTGTTCGCCTCGACGAGCGCGACGCGCTGGCGGTCGTCGTCGGTGATGCCGTCGAACAGGTAATTGAAGACAGGGACGTCGGGAATGCAGACATCTGGGAAGGGGCTGGTGAAGCTCACCGTACTCCAATCTGGTTGGTGTTCTTTGACTGCGGTCTTAGAGCCCTTGGTTTGTCAGCCAGGATTCGATCAATCCGGCGACCGCCCTCCACTGAGGTTCGAGCATCATCTCGTGCCCGACGCCGGGAATGAGGACCGGTTTGGTTCCGTAGGCCGCGGCGGTTCGACGCACGTGTTTGGGCCGATAAATTTGGTCGTGCTCGCCGCCGATGATCAACATCGACGAGCGGACTTTCTTGGTTTTGACCAGATCACCGACCACCGTGTCAAACATCATCGCCCGCGTGCTGTCGGGTTGGATGAGCCGCGTAAAACTGTCGACGAGGCTGTCTGGCGCATCCTCACCGAAGAACAACTGCCGTGCACCAGCGGACGTCCCCACTAGATCTAGCGGGTTGGCGGTCAGGGCGAATTTGGTTGAACGCCAAGGGTGACGACATATCATGCGCATTACGGAGTCAAGCTGGTCGCCGCGTGGTGGGGTCGAAGCCATCAGTACGGCCGCTGGTGCGTCGTGCGTTTCAAGATACTTCTGCACGACAAAGCCGCCCATGGAATGCCCGACGAGGATGGGCGGCTCTGGGAGCGAGCCGACGACCTCACAAAGATCGGTGACGTAGTCGGCAATCGAACACAACCGCAGCGACTTGCTCAACGAGCTGTGGCCGTGACCGCGCAGACTGGGCGCCAAGACGCGAAATCCCCGGTCGACGAAGAAGGCAACGAAATTTTCCTGCCAGCACCAGGCGGCATGCCAAGCTCCGTGCACGAAAACGATCGAATGCCGACGTTTTTGAGTGGGCCTTCCGGTGTCAAACAATTCGAGCATCCTTATCCCTGTTTTCGTCGCTTCGTGGTGGTTGTGGAAGGGATTCGTCACACTCGGACCCAGGCGCACTCCGCCAGCAACACCGACACATCAGGATTCGCGGTGAGTCGACGCGCAACCACCGCCCCCGACGTCCCGGCACCACACACGACAACGTCGTACCGCTGCTCCACCACACCTGCCATCACAACCTCCTCGATGGAATAACGATCGCTATCTCACTAGAACGCGCCGGCCACGAAAAAGGTTCAACTCGAATCAAACTGACAAAGAACACCAAGGCCACCAGTGATCGTGGGCGGAGCCACTGGTGCATTCGGAGACGCACCCGCCGGCTGTGCGCCCCAGCCGTGGTGTCGGCGCCGAATGATGCGTGAAGCCGGGCTCGACGCGTTCACGGGGGTGGCCAAGGACGCACCCAGCACGCTCGGTAGCCGCATCCGACAAACCTTTGGTACCCCTGGCCTGCCGGACACGGCCCTGTTCGAGCAGCAAGCGGCCGCCCT
>NZ_LZMG01000096.1:0-10082 GCF_001673615.1 Mycobacterium sp. 1245499.0 | reverse complement strand
CCGCGGTCATGCCGTCGACGTCCTGGACGCGGCCGAGCGGCTGGTGGCCGCGCATCCCGAATTCGAGCTGCTGTCGGTGCGGCGCTCGTTGGTGCGCAGCGAGGATCTCGGCTAGCTAGCCGTCGCGGCCTTCGCGCTTGCGGCCCAACGGCATGGGCGCGACGACGCCGGGTGCGAGCCGGCGCGTGAAGATCAGGAAGGCGGTGTGCCCACGCATCGAGTGCTGCGGCCGGACCGCGAGACCGACGACGTTCCAGCCGCGCTGCAACGTCTCCCACGACCGCGGCTCGGTCCAGCACTGCTGTTCCCGCAGGGCCTCGACCGCGCGCGACAGCTGGGTGACGGTCGCCACGTAGATGATCAGCACGCCGCCGGGAATCAGCAGCCGCGCGACCGACTCCAGCACCTCCCACGGCGCGAGCATGTCGAGCACGGCGCGGTCGAAGGATCCGTCCGGCAGCTCGGAGTCGGAGACGTCGCCGATGATCAGCTGCCAGTTGTCGGGCGCCTGGCCGCCGTGGAACACCGACACGTTGCGTTCGGCGTGCTCGGCGTGATCGGCGCGCAGCTCGTAGGAGGTCACCCGGCCGTCGGGCCCGACCGCGCGCAGCAGCGAGCAGGTCAGCGCGCCGGAGCCGGCGCCGGCCTCGAGCACCCGCGCGCCCGGGAAGATATCGCCCTCGTGCACGATCTGGGCGGCGTCCTTCGGGTAGATCACCTGGGGTCCGCGCGGCATCGACATCACGTAGTCGATCAGCAGGGGCCGCATCACCAAGTACACGGCGTTGTTGCTGGACTTGATCACGCTGCCCTGCTCGAGCCCGATCAGCGCGTCGTGCGGAATCGCCCCGCGATGGGTGTGGAACTCGGCGCCCGCGGTGAGCACCACGGTGTAGTGCCGACCCTTGGCATCGGTGAGCTGGACACGCTCGCCCTCGGTGAACGGGCCGGATACGGACACGCGGTCTAGCGTGCCAGCCGACTCGCCGCCGCAGGGGCTTGGGGGTTGTCGGCGCCCGGTCCTAGGCTGCCGACATGATCGTCCAGCCCGAGGCGCCCCTGTCTGAGGCGCCCCAGCGGGAGATGCGCCCGGCGGGCCAGGTGTACCGCCCGGCCCTGTCGCCGTCACGGGCCGCGGACTTCAAGCAGTGCCCACTGCTGTACCGGTTCCGGGCCATCGACCGGCTGCCCGAGGCCCCGTCGCCGGCGCAGTTGCGCGGCTCGCTGGTCCATGCCGCCCTGCAGCAGCTGTACGGCCTGCCCGCCGAACAGCGTGGCCCCGACACCGCCATGGCGTTGGTGGAGCCCGCCTGGGACCAGGTCATCGGGGCGACGCCCGAGCTGGCCGCCGACGTGGATCCCGGGCAGCGCGCCCAGTTACTTGCCGAGGCGCAGGCGCTGCTCGCCGGTTACTACCGGCTCGAGGATCCCACTCGCTTCAACCCGGAATGCTGCGAGCAGCGCGTCGAGGTGGAACTCGCCGACGGCACCCTGCTGCGTGGCTTCATCGACCGGATCGACGTCGCCGCCACCGGCGAACTGCGGGTGGTCGACTACAAGACCGGCAAGGCGCCACCGGCCGCCCGGGCCCTGGCCGAATTCAAGGCCATGTTCCAGATGAAGTTCTACGCGGTGGCGCTGTTGCGTTCGCGCGGTGTGCAGCCCACCCGGTTGCGGCTGATGTATCTAGCCGACGGACAGGTGCTGGACTACACGCCGGATCACGATGAGCTGCTGCGCTTCGAGAAGACGTTGATGGCGATCTGGCGGGCGATCCAGTCCGCCGGGCACTCCGGCGATTTCCGGCCCACCCAGTCGCGGCTGTGCGACTGGTGTCCCCACCAACAGCACTGCCCGCTCTTCGGCGGCACCCCGCCGCCCTACCCGGGCTGGCCGGAAACCCTTGTTGTGCAGAACGATTCACATCCCACTGAACCGGCCGCCTAAGCCTGGCCGTCCAGCGGCGAGAGCTCCTGCAGCATCGTGGGAATCAGCTCGCTGACGGTGGGATGGATGTGCATGGTGCGCGACAGCGTGGTGTAGGGCGCCTTGGCCGACATCACGTCCAGGATGGCGTGGATGGCTTCGTCACCGCCGACCCCGAGGATGGCGGCACCCAGGATCTCCTGGGTGTCGGCGTCCACCACGACTTTCATGAAGCCTTGTGTCTCACCCTTTTCCACCGCCCGGCCGACCCGGGTCATCGGCCGCTTGCCGACCAGCGCCTGGCGTCCCGACGAGCGGACCTGATCGACGGTCATGCCGGCGCGCCCCAACGGCGGATCGATGTAGAGCGCGTAGGTGGTGATGCGATCACTCACCCGGCGCGGGTCCTCGTCCAGCAGGTTGGCGGCGACGATCTCGAAATCGTTGTAGGAGGTGTGGGTGAATGCGCCCTTGCCGTTGCAGTCGCCCATCGCCCAGATGTGTTCGACGCTGGTCTTGAGCTGATCGTCGACCACGATGTAGCCGCGGGCATCGGTCTGCACCCCGGCCGCGTCCAGGCCCAGGTCGTCGGTATTGGGTCGCCGGCCCACCGCCAGCAGCAGGTGACTTCCCTCAACGGGCGCGGCGCCCTCACCAGGGGTCAGCTCGAACCCGTTGCCGTTCTTGGCTATTCGCACATCGTCCGCCCCGACGATGACGTCGATGCCCTCGGCGCGCAGGATTTCTTCGATGGTGGCCGAGACGTCCTCGTCCTCGCGCGACGCCAGCCGCGCGCCCCGTTCGACGACGGTCACCCGGGCCCCGAACCGGCGGTACATCTGCGCGAACTCGAGCGCGATGTAGCTGCCGCCGACGATGACGAGATGCGTTGGCACCGTGTCGAGTTCGAGGATCGACACGTTGGTGAGGAAGTCGACGTCGGACAGGCCCGGGATGTCGGGCACCACCGCACGCCCGCCGACGTTGAGGAAGATACGGTCGGCGCTCAGCTCATCGTCACCGACCCGCAGCGTGTGCGGATCCCGAAAGACCGCGTGCCCGCGAAAAACGGTGCAGCCCTTCATGCCCTCGAGCCAATCCTCGACGCCCTTGCGGTCGCCCAGCATGATCTCGTCTTTACGGGCCTTGACCTTTGCCATGTCCACGCTGACCGGCCCGGTCCCGACGCCGTATTCCGCGCCGCGACGCGCCAGATGGGCGGCGTGCGCGGAGGCCACCAGCGTCTTGGTCGGGATGCACCCGGTGTTGACGCAGGTGCCGCCGATCAGCTTGCGCTCGATCAAAGCGACGCGCTGTCCCGCAGCGGTCAGCCGGCCTGCCAACGGCGGGCCGGCCTGCCCGGCCCCGACGATGATCGCATCGAAATGCGCTGTCACTTAACCGCCGTCAGCAGGTATTCGGTCAGCAGGTGGCCCGTCGCCGCCGCGATGGCGAACCCGCCCACGATCGCGACGGCGTCCTCGAGCAGCGCGATGGGCAGGTCCCTGCCACCCGTCGCTGCCACCAGTCGCTTGCGCGCCTGGTAGCCGCCCAGGGTACCGAGCACCGCACCGATGACACCTGCGCCCAGCGCGGTGAACGTCCAGTGCGGCCAAGCGCCCAGCGCGGCGCCCGCGAGCCCACCGGTGACGATCCGGGCCGCGAAGATCGGTGCCGCGGTGCGCGCCGGCGTCTTGGGCAGCTTGTCGTTGATCAGTTCGCCGATCGCCAGGACGGTGAAGATGATCACCGCAATGATGTTGGTCAGCCAACTCGCCCAGGTGCCGTGCAGGTCGATCCAGCCGATGTAGGCGGCCCAGGCCACGACGGCGGGCGCCGTCAGCGACCGCAGCCCGGCCACGACGCCAATCAGTAAAGCCAACAAGACGAGCAGCGCGTGTGTCACGGAAACCCTCCTGGGAGACGAACAGCCGGCGACCGATGCAGGGACGGCCCATTCGCCAACCCGGGCAGTCCCCCGAGGCGGACGCTAACACAGCCGCGGGTCTTACACCGCGTGCGAATCAGAACCGGCAAAACCTGATGTCGGATGCCAGGATCGCCTTCGCGCCGATGGCGGACAGCTCGTCCATGATCTCGTTGACGCCCCGACGCGGCACCAGCGCGCGGATGGCAACCCAGTCCGGATCGGCCAGGGGCGCGATGGTGGGCGACTCCAGCCCCGGCGTGATCGCCGTGGCCTTGTCCAGCACCGAACGGGGGCAGTCGTAATCGAGCATCAGATACTGCTGGCCGAACACCACGCCCTGGACCCGCGCCACCAGCTGATCGCGCGCCGCCTGCGTGCCCGCGTTGCTGTTCGAGTCGCTTTCGATCAGCACCGCTTCCGAATCGCACAGCGGGTCGCCGAAGGCGACGAGGTTGTGCAGGCTCAGGGTGCGCCCGGAGCCCACCACGTCGGCGATGGCGTCGGCCACGCCGAGCTGCACCGAGATCTCCACCGCGCCGTCGAGCCTGATGACGGTCGCCTCAATACCGCGCCCCGCCAAGTCTTTTCGGACCAGATTGGGGTAGGCGGTGGCGATCCGTTTGCCGGCCAGGTCGGCGATCTTCCAGTCGCGCCCGGCCGGTGCGGCGTAGCGAAAGCTCGACGAGCCGAAGCCCAGCGCCAGACGCTCGCGCACCGGTGCGTCGGAATCGCCCACCAGGTCCCGGCCGGTGATGCCCAAATCCAGCTCCCCCGAACCCACGTAGATGGCAATGTCTTTGGGCCGCAGGAAGAAGAACTCGACCTGGTTCGCCGGGTCGATGACGGTCAGGTCTTTGGGATCGGTGCGACGCCGGTAACCGGCCTCCGTAAGGATCTCGCAGGCCGGGTCGCTGAGCGTGCCCTTGTTGGGGACCGCAAGCCGCAGCATGGTCATAGCTTCCGATACACGTCATCGAGGGTCAGGCCACGCGCCACCATCAACACCTGCGTCCAGTAGAGCAACTGGCTGATCTCCCCGGCCAGCTCGTCGTCGGATTCGTGTTCGGCGGCCAGCCACACCTCGCCGGCTTCCTCGAGGATCTTCTTGCCCAGGCCGTGCACGCCGCCGTCGAGCGCTGCGACCGTCGCGCTGCCGGCCGGCCGGGTGCGGGCGCGCTCGCCCAGCTCGGCGAACAGATCCTCGAAGGTCTTCACGGCCAGCGATTGTTTCACGCCACCGCGAGCAAAGTCACGGCGGTTTAGCCCCGGCGGCGTCCTCGCGGGTTCGTCAGTCGAATCCGGCGAGGGTGAGGCGCAGCGCTTCCTCCAGCTGCACGTGGAACGCCGGGCCTTCGGCGACGTTCGAGGTCAACCAGCCGTCGAGGACGAATTTCACTGTGGCCAAACTGGTGTGGACCAACAACGCGGGTCTGATGTCGGCCGCCGAATCGACCCCCATCCGGCAGGCAACCTGTTCGATCAGCCTGCCGTGATCGGTTGCGCTGACCAAGACGGACTTGCTCAACAGGTGGGGCGCGGTCGCGACGGCCAGTCGCCAGGTATCGAGGTCGTCGACCTCGCTGACATCTTTGGCGTGCGTGACGAACAGCTGAATCAACGCTTCGACCGGTGACTCATGGGGCGGCCTGGTGCTGTAGGAACCCACGATCTCTGCGGCGGCCTCCCGGACGGGATCGACCAGCAGGCCCTCCTTGGTGGGCGCGTACCGGAAATACGTGCTGATGGAGATTCCGGCGGCCGCGGCGATGTCCTCGGTCGTCACCGCCTCGAAGCCGCGCTCGGCGAACAGCCGGTGGGCGGTCTGCTGGATCTGGGACAGCAGTTCAGCACGGCGTCGGTCACGCAACGATATGTTTGCTGAGGGCATGCCATCACCTTCGTCAATCCGACATTAGAACCCCACGACGCCGTTTACCGACGAACTCAGATGAGTGACTCTACACTATTGAAAGTCCCTATCAAGTAGGCTAGTGTGATGCAGCACACACCAATGAGCTGCGGAGATCTGGGGCTTGTTGACACTATTTTAATAAGAATAGCGTTCAACCGTTGCCCGACGTTCTCCGCTCGGCACTCAGGACTTAGGGGCGGGAAGAGGGCCGATGACAGCGGTAGCTGGTACGCGATGACTTGCGCCATGGGTTTGCTAGGCGGTCCCCGGGTCACGCCGCTATGACGACGACCGAGTTCGATGGCGTCACCGCTATCCGGAACTGGTCCGTGGGGTATGTCAAACGCCACCCGGTCGCCTCGCTGACGACGGTAGGTGAACAGTTCGTGCTGGGTGTGCGAACCGCCCAATATTTCTTCTACGACCTGGTCACCGGGCGGTTCCAGTGGCACGAGTTCGTCCGGCAGGGCGCATTCATGGCCGGCACCGCCGTGTTGCCGACGATCCTGGTGTCCCTGCCGATCAGCGTCACGTTGTCCATCCAGTTCGCCTTGCTGGCCGGCCAGGTGGGTGCCACGTCGCTGGCCGGGGCGGCCAGCGGGCTGGCGGTCATCCGGCAGGGGGCGTCGCTGGTGGCCGCGGTGCTGATGGCCTCGGCGGTCGGCTCGGCCATCACGGCGGACCTCGGTTCGCGAACGATGCGCGAAGAGACCGACGCGATGGAGGTGATGGGCGTCTCGGTGATCCGCCGCCTGGTGGTGCCCCGTTTCGCCGCGGCGGTGATGATCGGCGTGGCCCTCACCGGCGTCGTGTGCTTCGCCGGGTTCTTCGCGAGCTACATGTTCAACGTGTACTTCCAGAACGGGGCGCCGGGCAGCTTCGTGTCGACGTTCGCGTCGTTCGCCACGACCGGCGACATGATCCTGGCGCTGATCAAGGCCATCGTGTTCGGCGCCATCGTGGCGATCGTGTCCAGCCAGAAGGGCCTGTCCACCAAGGGCGGGCCGACCGGCGTGGCGAATTCGGTGAACGCCGCTGTGGTGGAGGCGATTCTGCTGCTGATGATCGTCAACGTTGCGATCAGCCAGCTCTACATCATGTTGTCGCCGCGGACGGGGCTGTGACATGACGGCCTCCGCTTATCAACCGTTCGCACCGATTTCGGTCCCCCTCGTTCGGCTCTACCGCCGCGGCAAAGTGCCGGTCATCCGGCTCGGCCACCTCCTGGTCTTCTTCGTCCGGGCCGCGGTCGCGGTGCCGCTCGCCCTGCGCCAGTACAGCGCCGAATTCCTGCGGCTGCTGTCGAACATCACCTGGGGCAACGGCTCGATCGTGGTGGGTGGTGGCACGGCCGGGGTGGCCGTGGTGCTCGGCATGACGGTCGGCGCGCTGGTCGGCATCGAGGGGTACAACTTCCTGGATCTGCTCGGTCTGGGGCCGGCCACCGGGTTCGTCTCGTCGTTGGTCAACACCCGTGAGCTGGCTCCCCTGATGGCGTCGCTCGCCTTCGCCATGCAGGGCGGCTGCCGCTTCACCGCCCAGCTGGGATCCATGCGGATCGCCGAAGAGATCGACGCGATGGAATCGATCGCCATCCGCCCGATCCCCTACCTGGTGACCACCCGGCTGATCGCGTCGGTGGTGGCGATCGTCCCGCTGTACGCCGCGTGCCTGGCGATCGGATACCTGAGCACCCAGATCGTGGTGGGCCTGGGCAGCGGCGGCTCGACCGGTTCCTACCTGCACTACTTCACTCTGATGCTGGCCGGCCAGGACATCGTCTACTCCTTGTTCAAGGCGGTGATCTTCGTCTGGATCGCGTCCACGATCCAGTGCTATTACGGCTATTACGCGAGCGGCGGGCCCGAGGGCGTCGGGGTCGCCGCCGGACACGGCATGCGGGCCAGCATCACCGTCGTGATCATCGTGAACATGCTGCTCACCATGGCACTGTGGGGCGTCGACTCCGGCGCCAGGTTCGGCGGGTAGGTCGGTGAAACGTGCCCAATTCCTTTGAGCTGGACGGCCGCGGCCCCTCCGATCGGCAGCTGTTCGGCATCGGGATCGCGGTCGTGGTGGTCAGCGCCCTGGTCACCACCGCGATGTTGGTGAAATCCACCGGCAGGCTCAACGACTACGTGCGGGTGGTCGCCGATCTGATCAACGTCGGCGATGGCCTTCCCCAGAAGTCCGACGTCAAATACCGCGGCGTCCTGGTCGGGATGGTCAACGGCGTCGTCCCGGCGGCGCACGGCAAGCCCAACTACGTCCACATCGACCTCAAAGAGGAATACGCCAAGTCGATTCCGGCCAACGTGACCGCACGCGTGGTGCCGAGCAACGTCTTCGCCGTGTCGTCGGTCCAACTGGTGGGGTCCCCAAACCAGGAGGGCCGCGGTGGGAAAATCCGCGACGGCGCGCACATCTCGGAGGACAAGCGGCTGCCTACGGTTCTTTTCCAGACGACCGTGAGCAAGCTGCGTGACGTGCTCGCCGCCGCGGGTCGTGGCCGTGACGACAGGTCGGTGGGGATCCTGGCCGCGCTGGGCGCGGCGACCGATCACCGCCGCGTCAGCCTGCTGACCGCCGGCGCCCAACTGAATCGCCTTCTCGATCAACTCAATTCGATCGTCAGCACCGACGCCGGCCCCTCGACGGTGTCGGCGCTGCTGGATGCCACCACGGGGCTCGCCCAGACGGCGCCCGATCTTCTCGATGCGTTGCATCAGGCCGTCGAGCCGATGCGAACCTTCGCCGAGACGCGCGGGCAGTTGGCCTCGCTGCTCTCCGGCGCCGACTACACGGTCAGCACCACTCGCCAATCGTTCGACAACCACATCGACCAACTCATCAGGATCACAAGCGATTTCACGCCGGTGCTCGGCGTCTTGGCGCAGAAGTCGAACAACTTCGTGCCCGCCGTCACCAAACTGGACAACCTGGCCAACCAGTTCATGGAACAGGTCTGGAACCCGCGGACCAACCTGGGCAACATGCGCGCGATGCTGACGTTCACGCCCAGTTCCACCTACACCCGTGCCGACTGTCCGCATTACGGCGAGCTCAAAGGGCCCAGTTGCTTCACCGCACCGCTGATTCCGGTGCGCCCCGATCTGCCCGACGTGCTGTTGCCGCAGAACTACCATCCGCCCAAGGACCTGGCCCCACCGCCCGGCACGGTGATCGGCCCGGACGGGAACCTGGTCGCGGTGGGCCCGCCGCTGGTGAACGGATCACCAAACCTGGTCGACCCCAATCCGCCACTCGCTCCGGGCATTACGCCGTCGCCGCCGGTGCCGGGCAGTGCGAACCCCGACAACCCCTCACCCGGGGCGCCCGCGACGCCGCAACCACACGAACCGTGGGTCGCGCCGGTGGCACCGAAGGCGCCGTGGATCCCGCAGGCCGCGTACCGGGCCTCGTTCGGCGGCAACGTGGGACCCGTTGGGAGTCAATACGAACGCACCATGCTCGGCGTGATCACCGGCGCCCCCGCGACCGAGGCCACCGAACTACTGCTGGGACCCGTCGCTCGCGGGACCACGGTCTCACTCGCTCATCCGCTTGGGGAGGCCAAATGAGGTTTCGCGGCCCGCTCATCGCACTGACCCTGTTCATGATCGTCTCGCTGACGCTGACCTGGCTGGTGTATGTGAGCCTGCGGCGTGACGTCGCCGGCGACACCGCCAGGTATACGGCGGTGTTCAGTGACGTGTACGGACTACGCGAGGGCGACGACGTCCGCATGGCCGGGGTGCGCGTGGGCCGGGTCGAAAAGGTGGAACTGGACGGGACTCTGGCGAAGGTCTCGTTCGTGGTGCAGTCCGACCAGCGGTTGTTCGGAAACACCCTGGCGTCGGTGACCTACCAGAACATCGTCGGGCAGCGTTACCTCGGGCTGTCCCTGGGCAAGGAAGGCAGTCCGCAGCTGCTGGCGCCGGGCAGCACCATCCCGTTGGAGCGCACCGAGCCCTCTTTCGACGTGACCACGCTGCTCAACGGCTACGAGCCGTTGTTCAGCCTGCTGAACCCCCATGACGCCGACAACCTCACCAAGGGCATCATCGCCTCGCTGCAGGGCGACACGTCGTCGCTCACCACGCTGGTCGGCCAGACCTCCACGCTGACACAGACTTTCGCGGGCCGCCGTGATGACCCCGTCGAGATCGTCGTTCTGTTGAGCGAGGTTGCCGACCACCTTGTTGAGGTTGGTGATCACGCTGCCCAGGGCCTGGTCGCGGCCCGCGAAAGTCTGTGTCAGCGTGGAGGTCTGGCCGACCAGCGTGGTGAGCGACGACGTGTCGCCCTGCAGCG
>NZ_LZMG01000095.1:0-1748 GCF_001673615.1 Mycobacterium sp. 1245499.0 | reverse complement strand
GTGCAGCGGGGCCAGCGGATGGAAATCGTCGAGTTCGAAACCCTGGATGAACGTGCCGTTGAGCACCGCGGCCGCGGGCGCGCTGGTCCGCTGTCCGGTGCCGATCACGACGCTGTCGCCGGATCCCTCCAGACCCAGCACGGCGTCGGTGGCGACGCGCGACCACGGTAATTGGGCGCCCACCAGGGCGCAGCCGACGCCGTCGAGCAGGAGGTGTTTGGCGCGCTCGACGACGGTGGGCGGGACGTCGTCGAGCGTGAGATCGGCGACCCAGGTGGCCAGGCGCCCGGTCGGTCCGGCCGGATCGGTGGCGGCCCGCTGCTGCACCGCGGTCATCGCGACCCCCTCGGGCTAGTAGACGTCTGAGTAGTTGTTATATGTTTATAACAACTAATGCGGTCGCGCAAGGGAGGCGGTGTGGAAGCATTGGGCACCGTGCAGCAGCGCAGCGACAAGGCCGGCCCGGTGTCCGCGGCCGCCGGTGTGCCGTTGCACCGGCAGCTGTTCCTGGTGCTGCACGACGAGATCGACCGCGGGGTCATCGCCCCCGGCGAGGCGTTGCCTACCGAGCAGACGCTGTGCGATCAGTTCGGGGTCTCCCGCATCACCGTGCGCCGCGCGCTGGCCGACCTTGCCGAACAGGGCTACATCGAGCGCAGGCAGGGTGTGGGTTCTTTTGTGCGCCAACATGATCCGGCCGACGTGCCCACCGGTCGCTCATACCTGCAGGAACTGCGTCAGACCCAATTCGAAACCGAGGTCGAGGTCGTCGAACTGGGCACCCGGCCGCCCCCACGGGTGGTCGCCGAAACCCTGCGGCGCGGCGGCGATCTGCTGCACATCGTGCGGGTGCGGCGGCAACGCAGGACCGGTGAGCCGTTGCTGGTGACCGACGCTTGGCTGCCCCCGGAGCTGGCCCCGGTGCTGACCGAGGCGGCGTTGCGGCGCGCGCCGCTCTACGAGCTGTTGTCCGACAATGCAGTCACGGTGAACCGGGTGCGGCACGAGATCACGGCCGAAATCGCGGGTCCGCGCAACGCGCACCTGCTCGACATGCCGATCGGCGCCGCCGTGTTGCGGGTCAACCGCCTCGTGTACGCGGCCGACGCACCGCATCACTACCTGTCGGGCCTACTGTCGCCGAGCCGAAGTCGTGTGCTGCTCAGCCAGTCCGCCGACGAGCTCGAAACCGGCGACGGCCTGCGAATCGCCCACGATGTCGGCGGGCGCAGCGGCTAGGACGCGCCCCGCAGCGCCTTGTCGATCGCCTGGGCGTCCGGCGCGCAATCACCGGCGCCGGCGACAAGGGTCGCCAGCGCACCCGCTGCGCAGGCTCGCTGCAACGCCAGTCGCCGCTGATCCGCCGAGCCGGGGTTGGGTGGCCAATTCGCGGCCAGGACGCCGGCGAACACGTCACCGGCTCCGGCGGTGTCCACCGCGGCCACCGTCGGGGCCGGTACCGTGTATTCGCCGTCCGCGCCAACGTAACGGGCGCCGTGCGCGCCCAGCGTCACGACCAAATGTTCTGGGCGCCAGGGCCATTCGTCGGCCTCCTCTTCGTTGGTGATCACCACGTCCGCCGCGGCCGCCAAGTCGCCCAACGAGCCGGGATCCTGGCCGGCCGGCGAAGCGTTCACGACGACGACCGCTCCGGCCGAGCGCGCGTGGTGCGCGGCCGCGACGGCCGTGGGCACCGGAATCTCGAGCTGGGTCAACATCACATCGCAGTCGCCGACGACCGAGCGGGC
>NZ_LZMG01000094.1:0-4311 GCF_001673615.1 Mycobacterium sp. 1245499.0 | reverse complement strand
GGGCTTCTTCAGTCCCAATCCGTGGGGAGCGCTGGCCACGGGTCTGGTCGCCGGCGTGTTCTTCGGGTTGATCACCTCCGCCGTTCCGTATTCGATGGCCCGCGGCACCAGGGATTTCAGTTCGACCATGCAGCTGGTAGCCGGGCGCTACGACGTGCTCTGTGATCCGCAGAACGCAGAGAAGGCGCGGGATCTGTTGGCGCGCTTGGCGATCTGAGCCGCGCCCGAGAGGTGTGAATTGGTGGTGATTCGTCGCGGGCGCGTGCGCCGGGTAGGCGCGTTCGCGCTGGCGACGGCGATCATCGCCGCGGCGGTATTGGCCTGCGGTTCCGGTGGCCATGGCTTGGTGATCAGCTTCTACACCACGGCCGCCGACGGGGCGACCTTCACGACGGTGGCCCAGGACTGCACTAGGCAATTCAACGGTCGCTTCGCCATCCAGCAGATCAGTCTGCCCCGGGCCCCCGGCGAACAGCGTCTGCAGCTGGCGCGTCGGCTGACCGGTCGCGACCGCACGCTGGACGTGATGTCGCTGGACGTGGTGTGGACCGCCGAGTTCGCCGAAGCGGGCTGGGCGCTGCCGCTGTCCGACGATCCCGAGGGACGCGCCGAGTCCGACGCCACGGTCGACACCCTGCCGGGTCCGCTGGCGACGGCGCGTTGGCAAGGCAAACTGTACGGCGCCCCCGTCACCACCAATACCGAATTGCTCTGGTACCGGCCAGATCTGGTGCCTCAGCCACCGCGAACCTGGGACGGCATGGTGTCCGAGGCCACCAGGCTGCACGCCGCTGGGCAGCCCAGCTGGATCGGCGTGCAGGCCAACGAGGGCGAAGGCCTGGTGGTCTGGTTCAACACGCTGTTGGCGAGCGGCGGCGGCCAGGTGCTCTCCGAGGACGGTCGCCGGGTCACGCTGACCGACACGCCCGCGCACCGGGCGGCCACCGTGACCGCGCTGCGCGTCCTCAAGTCGGTGGCCGTCGCGCCCGGAGCGGATCCGTCGATCAGCCGGACCGACGAGAGCACCGCGCGCCTGGCCGTCGAACAGGGCCGGGCCGCGCTCGCCGTCAACTGGCCCTACGCGCTGGCGTCCATGCTGGAGAACGCGGTGAAGGGCGGGGTGCCGTTCCTGCCGCTCAACCGGAACCCGATGCTGGCCGGCAGCATCAACGACACCGGCGCCTTCGTGCCCGATGACGAGCAGTTCCGCATCGCGTACCAGGCCAGCCAACAAGTGTTCGGGTTCGCCCCGTATCCCGGTGTGGCGCCCGGCCGCCCGGCCAAGGTGACGATCGGCGGGGCCAACCTGGCGGTGGCCAGCACCTCGCGTCACCGTGCCGAAGCCTTCGAAGCCATCCGCTGCCTGCGCAATCTGGCCCACCAGAAGTATGTTTCGCTCGAAGGCGGGCTGCCGCCGGTGCGCGCGTCGCTGTATTCCGACTCGCAATTTCAGGCGAAATACCCGATGTACACCATCATTCGCCGCCAGCTCACCGATGCCGCGGTGCGCCCGGCGACGCCGGTCTACCAGGGGGTGGCTATTCGGCTCGCCGCGACGCTGAGCCCGATCAACCAGATCGATCCCGAGCGGACCGCCGACGAGCTCAGCACGCAGGTGCAGAAGGCGATCGACGGGAAGGGGCTGCTGCCGTGACCGCCACGGTCTCCGAAACCCGCACCGCGCCAACGACATCGGTACTACCACGGTGGCGCCGCCGGCCGGCGGAACGGAGGTTGGCGTTTCTTCTGGTCGCCCCCGCGGCGATGCTGATGCTGTTGGTGACGGCGTATCCGATCGGCTACGCCGTGTGGTTGAGCTTGCAGCGCAACAACCTTGCCGTCCCCAACGACACGGCGTTCGTCGGGCTGAACAACTACGTGACAATCCTGACCGACCGCTATTGGTGGACGGCACTGGCGGTGACGCTGGGCATCACGGTGGTCTCGGTCTGCCTCGAATTCGTGCTGGGGTTGGCGCTCGCGCTGGTCATGCACCGCACCATGGTCGGCAAGGGCCTGGTGCGCACCGCGGTCCTGATCCCGTACGGCATCGTCACCGCGGTCGCGTCCTACAGCTGGTATTACGCGTGGACGCCGGGCACCGGTTATCTGGCCAACCTGCTACCGCAAGGCAGCGCACCGCTGACCGAACAGGTTCCGTCGCTGGGGATCGTCGTGGTCGCCGAGGTATGGAAGACAACACCTTTCATGTCGTTGCTGTTGCTGGCCGGTTTGGCGCTGGTCCCGGAGGATCTGCTGAAAGCCGCCCAGGTCGACGGCGCCGGCGCGTGGCGGCGGCTGACACGAGTCACCCTGCCGATCATCAAGCCGGCGGTGGTGGTCGCGCTGTTGTTCCGGACCCTGGACGCGTTCCGCATTTTCGACAACATCTACGTGATCACCAACGGCGCCAACAACACCGGATCGGTGTCGATGCTGGGTTACGACAACCTGTTCAAGGGCTTCAACCTCGGGCTCGGATCGGCGATCAGCGTGCTGATCTTTTTGTGCGTGGGCGTCATCGCGTTGGTGTTCATCAAAGTGTTCGGTGCGGCGGCGCCCGGGGGTGATGTCGATGGCCGCTGATCGGGCGGGATTGTCGATCGGTGCGCGGCGCACCGCGCTCTGGGCCGTCGTCGACACCCTGGTAGGGGTGTATGCGCTGCTGCCCGTGCTGTGGATCTTCAGCCTGTCGCTGAAGCCGAGCTCGACGATCAAGGACGGCAAGCTGATTCCGTCGTCGATATCGCTGGACAACTATCGCGGCATCTTTCGCGGTGACTTCTTCAGTTCGGCGCTGATCAACTCCGTGGGGATCGCCCTGATCACCACCGCAATCGCCGTGGTGCTCGGCGCCATGGCGGCGTATGCGATTGCCCGGCTGGACTTTCCGGGCAAGCGACTGCTGGTGGGCGCCACCCTGTTGATCACCATGTTTCCCGCCATCTCGCTGGTGACGCCGTTGTTCAACATCGAACGCTTCGTCGGCTTGTTCGACACCTGGCCGGGCCTGATCCTGCCGTACATCACCTTCGGGCTGCCGCTCGCGATCTACACGCTGTCGGCGTTCTTCCGGGAGATCCCTTGGGATCTGGAGAAGGCGGCGAAAATGGACGGTGCGACACCGGCTCAGGCGTTCCGCAAGGTGATCGTGCCGCTGGCCGCACCCGGCGTGGTGACGGCGGCGATCCTGGTGTTCATCTTCGCCTGGAACGATCTGCTGCTGGCGTTGACGCTGACCGCCACCAAGGCGGCCATCACCGCCCCGGTGGCGATCGTGAACTTCAGCGGCAGTTCGCAGTTCGAGGAACCGACCGGATCGATCGCGGCGGGCGCCGTCGTGATCACCGTCCCCATCATCGCTTTTGTTCTAATCTTCCAACGACGAATCGTCGCCGGGCTGACCTCTGGCGCTGTGAAGGGATAACTCGATGGCCGAGATTGTGCTGGAGCATGTCAGCAAGAGTTACCCGGACGGCGCGACGGCGGTGCACGACCTGAACCTGACCATCGCCGACGGCGAATTCCTGATCCTGGTGGGCCCTTCGGGCTGTGGCAAGACGACCACCTTGAATATGATTGCCGGGCTTGAGGACATCTCATCCGGCGAGCTGCGCATCGGCGGTGAACGGGTGAACGAGAAGGCGCCCAAAGACCGCGATATCGCGATGGTGTTCCAGTCGTACGCGCTGTACCCGCACATGACGGTGCGGCAGAACATCGCCTTTCCGTTGACGCTGGCCAAGATGAAGAAGCCCGAGATCGCCCAGAAGGTCGAGGAGACGGCGAAAACCCTTGATCTGACCGGACTTCTGGATCGCAAGCCCTCACAGTTGTCGGGTGGGCAACGCCAACGGGTGGCGATGGGCCGCGCCATCGTGCGCCATCCCAAGGCGTTTCTGATGGACGAGCCACTGTCGAACCTGGACGCGAAACTGCGGGTGCAGATGCGCGGCGAGATCGCCAGGTTGCAGAAACGGCTGGGCACCACGACCGTCTACGTCACCCACGACCAGACCGAGGCCATGACGCTGGGCGATCGCGTGGTGGTGATGCATTCCGGTGTCGCGCAACAGATCGGCACGCCCGACGAGCTGTACGAGCAGCCCGCCAACCTGTTCGTCGCCGGCTTCATCGGTTCACCGGCGATGAACTTCTTTCCGGCCACGCTGTCGCCCGTCGGGCTCAAACTGCCGTTCGGCGAGGTGATGCTGACAGCGGAGGTCCAGGAGGTGATCGCCCAGCATCCGCGGCCCGCGAACGTCATCGTCGGCGTGCGGCCCGAGCATCTGTCCGACTCCGCGTTGATCG
>NZ_LZMG01000093.1:0-5083 GCF_001673615.1 Mycobacterium sp. 1245499.0 | reverse complement strand
CCGGGTGGTGCTCTGACCCGGTTGGCTACAGCCGCTCTTTGACAGCGGCCGAGAGGCGGGCGCCGTCGGCCTTGCCGGCGGCGATCGCGGTGGCGGCCTTCATCACCATGCCCATCTGCTTCATCCCGGGGCGTTCGCCGATCTCCTCGGCGACCTGCGCGATCGCGGTGTCCGCGACGTCGGCCACCTCGGCCTCGGTGAGCGGGGTGGGCAGGTACTCGTCGATGATCCGGCCCTCGGCGTGCTCGTTGGCGGCGAGCTCCCCGCGGCCGTTCTGGGTGTAGATCTCCGCGGATTCGCTCCGCTTGCGGGATTCCTTGGCCAGGACCTTGATGACCTCTTCGTCGGTGAGGTCTCTGGCCTCCTTACCGGAGACCTCCTCGGTCTGGATCGCGGCTAACAGCATGCGCAGGGTGGCCGTTCGCAACTTGTCCTGGGCCTTCATCGCCGCGGTCAAGTCCGACCGGATCCGGGATTTGAGTTCCGCCATGTCTGCGACGCTACGCGCCGGGTGGGGGGTCGACGTTGTGAAATGCCCCGGCCGCCGACAGGATGGAGCCCATGACGAACGACGCGCCCGGCTGTAAAGGCCGCGGGGTTCGGTGAGCGCGCCGCCGCCTGGTAATCCGGTTGGTCCGCCACCGGCATACGGCCCACCACCTCAATACGGTCCGCCGCCATACGGCCCGCCGCCGGGATACGGCCCGCCGACATACGGCCCGCCCGCGTATGGCCCGCCGCCCGGCTACCCGCCCCCGCCGGGCTACGGCCCCCCGCCGGGCTACGGCGCTGCGCCCGGATACGGGCCGCCCTCGGGCTACGGCGCCGCACCGGGCTACGGATCGCCGCCACCGTTCGGCCCGCCGTCGGGCTACGGAGCCGTCAAACCCGGGATCATCCCGCTGCGCCCGCTCACCCTCGGCGACATCTTCAACGGCGCGGTCGGCTATGTCCGAGCGAACCCCAAAGCGACGTTGGGGCTGACCGCCATCGTCGTGGTCATCATGCAGATCATCACCAAGGTCGCGTTCTTCGGCCCGCTGGCCGCCGCCGACAGGTTCGGCAGCGATGCGCCCGGCGAACTGAGCTCGGGGGTGCTGGGCGCGTGGACGGCCTCGGTGGGTGGCGGCATCCTGGTCGGCTGGCTGGGCGGCATGCTGCTGTCGGGCATGCTCACCGTCATCGTCGGGCGGGCGGTGTTCGGGTCACCGATCACCATCGGCGAGACCTGGGCCAAGATTCGCGGGCGGCTGCTGGCCCTGCTCGGTCTGGCCCTGCTGGAAGCCGTCGTGGTGGCGGCCCTCGCCGGGCTGGTCGCGGTGATCATCGGGGTGCTGGCGGCGGTCGGCAACGCCGCGGCGGCCGTGGTGTTGGGCATCCCGTTGGTGCTGGCCGTCCTCGCGTTCCTGGCGTACCTGTACACGGTGGTGCTGTTCGCCCCGGTGCTGATCGTGCTGGAGCGGCTGCCGGTCATGGACGCAATCACCCGGTCCTTCAAGCTGATTCGCCACGGCTTCTGGCGGGTGCTGGGCATCCGGCTGCTGACGTTCCTGGTGGCAGCCGTGGTCGCCAACGCCGTAGCGGTGCCCTTCAGCCTCGTCGGCCAGTTCTTCCAGGTCACCTCGTCCAGCACGGCGTTCCTGGTCAGCACCGCGATCCTGTCGGTGGGGGCGGCGATCGGTGAGATCATCACCGCGCCGTTCAACGCGGGAGTCATCGTGCTGCTGTACACCGACCGCCGGATGCGCGCCGAAGCATTCGATCTGGTGTTGCAGAGCGGAGCCGCCCAGGGGCCATACGCGGCCGCTTCCACCGACAACCTCTGGCTGACCCGGCCCCTGTAAGGGCCGAAAGGATTGCCGCAGGATGCCTTCCATCGACATCGACCGCGATGCCGCACACCGCGCCGCACAGGACGAGCTCAACAAACCCAGCTATTCGAAGGGCTCCGCGCGAGAACACTTCGTCGACTGGCTCAACGACCTGATTTACCGGCTGCTGCAGAAGACCTCGACGATTCCGGGCGGATGGTTCACCGCCACAGTGCTTTTCATCCTGTTCGCCATCGCGGTGCTCGTCGGCGTCTACGTTCTGCGCCGCACCATGCGCACCCGCCGCGGCGGCGATCACTCGTTGTTCGAGGCCGCCCAACTGACCGCCGCCCAGCATCGCGCGACGGCCGAGAATCATGCGGCGCAGGGCGACTGGGCGGCGGCGATTCGTCACCGGCTGCGGGCCGTCGCCCGCCAGCTCGAAGAGACCCGGGTGCTGACACCCGCCCCCGGCCGCACGGCCAACGAGCTGGCCCGCGACGCCGGCGCCGCGCTGCCCCATCTGGCCGGCGAATTGACGCAAGCGGCATCGGCTTTCAACGACGTCACGTACGGTGAACAACCCGGCACCCAGCCCGCCTACCAGATGATCGCCGAGCTGGACGACCACCTGCGGTCCCGCTGGCAGGGCGGACCGCTGGGACCCGGCCGGGCGGAAGCCCCCGAGTCGTGGGCGGCGGTGCGCTGATGGCGACGACCACCGGTGTGACTCCCGAAACCACGCCGCGGCGCTGGCGCACCTGGCGGTGGGTGCTCGTCACGCTGCTGGTGCTCGCGGTCATCGCCGGCGTCGATGCCTATTTGACCGCGCCGCGGCCCGGCGCACGCATGGACCCGGGGGCAACCGGACCCGACGGCGCCCACGCACTGGTGGAATTGCTGCGCAACGCCGGAGTCGACGTCGTGGTGGCCAACAACATCGCCGACGTCGAACACGCGGCGCGCCCCGATGCGCTGATCCTGGTGGCCCAGAGCCAATACCTCACCGACACGCTGCTGGACCGGCTGGCCAGCGTCCATTCGGACCTGCTGCTGGTGGAACCGACGACACGGACCCGCGAGGCGCTGCTGCCGGACATCCGGATCTCGGGCGCCAACGGTTTCGACCTCGACCCCAATTGCACGCTGCGCGAGGCGGTTCGGGCCGGCTCGGTGCGGTTCGGGCCCAGCAACACCTACGAGCCCAAAGGCGGGCGCGCGATGACCCGCTGCTACGACGGCGCGCTGATCCGCTTCCGCGACGACGGCCGCACCATCACAGCGGTCGGCAACACCGACTTCATGACCAACGGCGGCCTGTTGCAAGCGGGCAACGCGGCCCTGGCGATGAACCTCGCCGGCGACCGGCCCCGGCTCATCTGGTACGCGCCGCATCAGGTCGAGGGTGAATCCTCGGCCAAGGCATCGCTTTTCGACCTGATCCCGCCCAATGTCATCTGGATCGTCGGTCAACTGGCGCTGGGAGTGCTGCTGGTCGCCCTGTGGAAGGGCCGCCGCCCCGGGCCCCTGGTGGCCGAGGAGCTGCCCGTGGTGGTCCGCGCGTCGGAGACGGTCGAGGGTCGCGGGCGGCTGTACCGGTCCCGACGGGCACGCGACCGCGCGGCCACCGCCTTGCGCGCCGCCACGGTCGCGCGGCTGCTGCCGCGGCTGGGCCTGGGCGCGGGCGCGTCACCCGATGCGGTGGTGACCACCGCGGCCCAGCGCATCGGATCCGATCCGGCGTTCGTCTCCTACCACCTGTTCGGTCCGCCCCCGACGACCGACAACGACCTGTTACAACTTGGCCGTGCGCTCGACGAAATCGAAAGGCAGGTCGCACACCCGTGACACAGTCCCCTTCCGCTCCACAAGCCGATACCGCCCAGTCCCCCACCGCTGAATCGGCACGCGAGGCACTGCTGGCGTTGCGTGGCGAGCTCGCCAAGGCTGTCGTCGGACAGGAGGGCGTGGTCAGCGGCCTGGTGATCGCGCTGCTGTGCCGTGGTCACGTGCTGTTGGAAGGCGTTCCGGGAGTGGCGAAGACGCTACTGGTCCGGGCGCTGTCCGCGGCGCTGCAGCTCGAATTCAAGCGGGTGCAGTTCACCCCGGACCTGATGCCCGGCGACGTGACGGGTTCACTGGTGTACGACGCGCGCACCGCCGCGTTCGTGTTCCGGCCCGGCCCGGTGTTCACCAACCTGCTGCTGGCCGACGAGATCAACCGGACCCCACCCAAGACCCAGGCCGCGCTGCTCGAGGCGATGGAAGAGCGACAGGTCAGCGTCGATGGCCAACCGCAGCCGCTGCCCGACCCGTTCATCGTGGCCGCGACCCAGAACCCGGTCGAATACGAGGGCACCTACCAGCTGCCCGAGGCCCAGCTGGACCGCTTTTTACTCAAACTGAATGTGACGCTGCCGCCGCGGGACGCCGAGATCGCCATCCTGCACCGGCACGCGCACGGCTTCGACCCGCGCGACCTGTCGGCGATCAGCCCGGTGGCCGGGCCCGCCGACCTGGCGGCCGGCCGCGACGCCGTCCAGCGCGTGCTGGTCGGCGACGAGGTGCTCGGTTACATCGTCGACATCGTGGGGGCCACCCGGTCGTCCCCCGCGCTGCAACTGGGCGTGTCGCCCCGCGGTGCCACCGCCCTGCTGGCCACCGCGCGGTCCTGGTCCTGGCTGTCCGGCCGCAACTACGTCACTCCCGACGACGTGAAGGCGATGGCCCGCCCGACGCTGCGGCACCGGGTGATGCTGCGGCCCGAGGCCGAACTCGAAGGGGCCACGCCCGACGGTGTGCTCGACGGGATTCTGGCGTCGGTTCCGGTGCCCCGCTAGTGGTCCTGACCGGACGCACCGGGTTGGTCGCACTGATCTGCGTCCTGCCCATCGCGCTGTCCCCCTGGCCGGCAACGACTTTCGTGGCCCTGCTGATCGCGCTGACGGTTCTGGTGGTCGTCGACATCGTGTTGGCGGCCAGCCCCGCCAAGTTGCGCTACGTCCGTTCCCCGGATCGCTCCGCCCGGCTCGGCCAGCAGGTCGAGTGCGGGCTGTTGATCCGCAACGACGGCCCGCGCAGCTTCCGCGGCCAGATCCGCGACGCCTGGCCGCCCAGCGCCCAGGCGCAGCCGCGCACCCAGCCGATCAACATCGCGGCCGGACAGGACCAGCGCGTCACGGCCCGGCTGCAACCGCTCCGCCGCGGCGATCAGCGCGCGACGGTGGTGACCGCCCGATCGATCGGTCCGCTGGGGCTGGCGGGACGGCAGG
>NZ_LZMG01000092.1:0-4777 GCF_001673615.1 Mycobacterium sp. 1245499.0 | reverse complement strand
CGCGCACCCACACCAGCGAGCGGACCGGTTCGCGCAGCGGTAGGGGCGCGTAGTCGGTCAGCTCCAGCAGCGCCTGGGACCCCGAGATGGGGCGCACCAATTCCCGTTCCCGCTCGACGGGAAGCGCCAGCGCAACCGATCCGTCGTCCATCAGGTGGTGCAGGGGGGTGGGGACCGGGTCGTCGTGCTCGATGGCCAGCAGCGCGCCGCTGGCGCGGACACAGGCGCTGCGGATCCGTTCGGCGGTCGTCGGGGCAGGGCAGCTCAGCGGTAACACCATTCTCATCCTTTGATTAGGTAAGCCTAAGTTAACTCACCCGGGGTGACGTCGCAAGACTTTTCTGGTCCGCGCGCCGCTAGGGTTGGGACGTGGCCCGCATCGCATACCTCGGTCCGGAGGGGACGTTCACCGAGGCGGCGCTGCGACAGATCAGCGCGGCGGGACTCATTCCCGACGAAGGCCCAGCCGGGGTGCAACCCGCGCCCGTCGAAAGCACCTCCGCGGCGCTGGACGCCGTGCGCGACGGCACCGCCGACTACGCCTGCGTCCCGATCGAGAACTCGATCGACGGCTCGGTGACACCGACCCTGGACAGCCTGGCCATCGGCTCACCCCTGCAGGTGTTCGCCGAGACCACGCTGGACATCGCCTTCAGCATCGTCGTCAAACCGGGCCGCAGCGCCACGGACGTGCGGACGCTGGCGGCCTTCGGTGTGGCGGCGGCCCAGGTGCGCCAGTGGGTGGCCGCCAATCTGCCCGACGCCGCGCTGCGGCCGGCGTACTCCAACGCCGACGCCGCCCAGCAGGTCGCCGACGGACGCGTCGACGCCGCGGTGACCTCGCCGTTGGCCGCCGCGCATTGGGGCCTGGGCACCCTGGCCGAGGGTGTGGTCGACGAATCCAACGCCCGGACCCGCTTCCTTCTGGTCGGGCGGCCGGGCCCACCGCCGGCCCGGACCGGAGCCGACCGCACCTCGGTCGTGTTGCGCATCGACAACGCGCCTGGCGCGCTGCTGGCCGCGCTCGCCGAATTCGCCGTCCGCGGCATCGACCTCACCCGCATCGAATCCCGGCCGACCAGAACGGGTCTCGGCATCTACCGCTTCTTCGCCGATTGCGTCGGCCATATCGACGACGACGCCGTGGCCGAGGCACTCAAAGCGCTGCACCGTCGTTGTGCTGATGTGCGTTATCTCGGTTCCTGGCCCACCGGCTCGCCGGCCGGGGCGTTGCCGCCCTCCGCCGAGGAGGCCGCGCGCTGGCTGCAGCAGCTGCTGGACGGCAAGCGCGACGAGTCCGCCGGGGGAGCGCGGCGGTGAGCGGCCGGTTGATCCTGGTGCGCCACGGCCAGTCATTCGGAAACGTCGAGCGCCGGCTCGACACCCGCCCGCCGGGTGCGGAGCTGACCCCGTTGGGCCGCGACCAGGCGCGGGCATTCGCCCGCGGGGCGGGGCGCCCGGCGATGCTCGCGCATTCGGTGGCCACCCGGGCCTCGCAGACGGCCGAGGTGATCGGCGGCCAGGTCGCAGTGCCCCCGATCGAGGTGGCCGGCGTGCACGAGGTCCAGGTCGGGCGGCTGGAAAACCGCAACGACGACGACGCGGTCGCCGAGTTCAATGCGATCTACGAGCGGTGGCATCACGGCGAGCTCGACGTGGCGCTTCCCGGCGGCGAGACCGGCAACGACGTGCTGGACCGCTACGTCCCGGTGCTCACCGACCTGCGCCTGCGTTACCTCGACGACCGCGACTTCCACGGCGACATCGTCGTCGTCAGCCACGGCGCGGCGATCCGGCTGGCCGCCGCGGTGCTGGCCGGCGTCGACGCCGAGTTCGCGCTGGACAACCACCTGGACAACGCCCAGTCGGTGGCCCTCACCCCGATCACCGACGGGCGGTGGAGTTGCGTGCGTTGGGGGACGCTGACCCCGCCGTTCTACCCGGAGGAAGAGGCGACGCCGGTCGCGGACGCGGTGCGGTCCAGCGCCGACCCGATGGGTTGACCCGTCAGACGGCCAGGGCGATCACTTCGGTGCACACGCACCCGACGGCGTCGCAGTCGATCACGAAGGCGTGCGGCAACAGCTCGGGACTGAAGCAATCCGGCTCCGTGCATTCCGACCGGTGCAGCGCGTGGCGAATGATGGTGCCGTGACAGTGATCTAAGCCTGCCCGACAGTCGCGGCAGTCAATGCTCATAGGTCAGTTCATAGCACCCGTCGCGGACAAAATCGGGATGCCGCGCCCGGCGATCCGGCGCCGCGCCAGATTCTCAGGCCCAGCCCAGCTCGTGCAGCCGGTCGTCGTCGATGCCGAAGTGGTGAGCGATTTCGTGGATCACCGTGATGGCCACCTCCTCGACGACCTCGTCCTCGAATTCGCAGGCGTCCAGCAGCGCGTCCCGGTAGATGGTGATGGCATCCGGCAGGGATCCGGAATAGTCGGAGTCACGTTCGGTCAACGCCACGCCCTCGTACAGGCCGAGCAGTTCGGCGTCGTCGGGATGGCGGTCTTCGACCAGCACGACGACGTTGTCCATGGCGGCCGCCAGCTCGGGCGGGATGAGGTCGAGGGCGTCGGAGACCAGTTCGTCGAAGCGCTGCGGATCCATCCGGACGGACACCCGCCTAGCCTCCCGGCGGGGGCGCGGCGGGCGGTGCCTCGGGTGCGGGATTCGCCGGTGGTGGCGGTGCGGGCGCCGGTGCCTCGGGTGCCGGGTTGGCCGGCGGGGCGCCGTTGTCCGCCGGCGGCGCCTGCTGTTGCGGGGCCTGCTGCTGCGGGGCCTGCTGCTGGGGTTGCTGCGCGGGCTGCTGGCCGGGCAGGTGTTGGTTGTTCGGCGGGATCTCCGGGGCCGAGCCGGTGCCGGCGCCGGACTGGGTGGACGGCGGCTGAGCCGGGACCTGAAGCGGGATCGGCGGCATGGTGAGCCGCTCCTCGGGGATGTCGGGCGGCGGTACCGGCGGTTGACCGTTGATCAGCAGCTGGCCCTTGGCGCTGTTCAGCAGGGTGGCCCAGCCGCCGTTGCCCAGCGTCGCGCCGATGCTGCAGGCCACCTCGCGGCTGCCCGCCGTCCAACTGGCCAGCGGCACCGTCGGGTAGATCAGCGTCAAGGTGGTGGTGCGCAGCTTGACCGGCGCCAGGTACGCGTCGGTCATCTTGGTGCACGAATCCTTGATGAAGCCGTCCTGGTCGGGCTCGGCCGGCAGGCCACCGGGGAACTTCTCGGCCAGGTTGACCGTGCCGGTGACCTCCATGGCGTGCGGCGCCGCGCAGTCGACGGGCGCGTCGGTCGGCTGGTTGGTCGCCGAGTCGATGCCCAGACAGGTGCCGGCCGGCCACACCTTGGACTGGTCGACGTCGGCGACCTTGCCCTTGAAGGCCTGCTGCTGGTTGTTCATCCCGGGCAGCTGCAGGCCGCACAGCATCCGGCGGTCGCCGTTCTGGCGCCAGGCCCGGTCGCCGGGCCACAGCAGGCTGACGGTGAACTTGCTGTTCGGATCGAACTTGGGGCCGAGGTAGGTGCGGACGGCGGCCTCGCACTGCTCCTGGGTGATCTGCTGGATGCGCGCGGGCGTCGGGGGTGCGGCGTTGGGCCCGTATTCGGAGCCCGGGAACGTCCGCATGTCAATCGATTCGGCGACTTCGAACTTGTGCTCGTCACCGCAGTTGACGATCCTCGCCGACTCGGGGGTTGTCTCCGGCCACATCAAGCACTCGCCGGTGGCGGCCCGGTTGAAGGCGGCGTCGCTCTTGGTTCCGGTGCTGCGCACCGGGCTGCTGTCGAGGAACCGACCCGATCCGGGACCGCCGACCGGGATCGCGGTGACCAGCCCCGCGATCAGCAGGCCGCCGAGCGCGGTGAGCAGCAGCGCGCGCCGGGTCGCCCGGGCCTGCAGGCTGCGCGGCCAACCGAAGGCCGACGGCTGCTGTTCGGACGACTCGACCGCCCGGGTTTCCCGGGCTTCCGAAAGTTCCTTCTCGGGCGCTTGCGACATCCGCTCCATTCTGACAGGAGCGCCTGAGACCGGTGACAAAAGTTACGGATGTGAGTCCTGCGACTTTGCGCGGTGGATGCGCCGCCAGCCGCCCCGAACCGGTGAAAGTAGTCTCAGGGCCGTGATCGACCTGAAGCTGCTCCGGGAAGACCCCGATGCCGTGCGCCGCTCCCAGCTCAGTCGTGGGGAGGACCCGGCGCTGGTAGACGCGCTGTTGACCGCCGACGCCGCCCGCCGGGCCGCGATCTCGTCGGCCGACGGGCTGCGGGCCGAACAGAAGTCCGCCAGCAAGAGCGTCGGGGCGGCCTCTCCCGATGAGCGCCCGGCCAAGCTGACGCGCGCCAAGGAACTGGCCGAGCAGGTGAAGGCCGCCGAAGCCGCCCAGGCCGACGCGGAGGCCGCGTTCACCGCGGCGCACATGGCGATCTCCAACGTCGTCATCGACGGGGTGCCCGCCGGCGGCGAGGACGACTTCGCCGTGCTCGACGTGGTCGGCGAGCCCGCGGCGATCGACGACCCGAAGGACCACCTGGAGCTCGGTGAGTCACTCGGGCTGATCGACATGCAGCGCGGGGCCAAGGTGTCCGGGTCGCGGTTCTACTTCCTGACCGGCAAGGGTGCGCTGCTCCAGCTGGGCCTGTTGCAGCTGGCGTTGCGGCTGGCCGTCGAGAACGGCTTCATCCCGATGATCCCGCCGGTGCTGGTGCGCCCCGAGGTGATGGCCGGCACCGGGTTCCTGGGCGCCCACGCCGACGAGGTCTACCGCGTGGAGGCCGACGACC
>NZ_LZMG01000091.1:0-5577 GCF_001673615.1 Mycobacterium sp. 1245499.0 | reverse complement strand
GTGTTCGACGGCCGGTCGACGGACGAAACCCTCGACGTCGCGCGCAGCTTCGGCTCCGACCTCGGTGCCCGGCTCGTCATTCACAGTGGTCCCGATGACGGCCCCTACGACGCCATGAACCGCGGTGTCCAGATGGCCACGGGGGAATGGCTTCTGTTCCTCGGCGCCGACGACACTCTTTACGAGCCGGACACCGTGGGCCGGGTTGCAGCGTTCATTCGCGACCATGAAACCGCTGATCTCGTGTATGGCGACGTCATCATGCGCTCAACCGAAACTCGCCACGCCGGCGCCTTCGACCTCGACCGCCTGCTGTTCGAAACGAATCTGTGCCATCAGTCGATCTTTTACCGCCGTAAGCTCTTCGCCGGGATCGGCCCGTACAACCTGCGCTACCCGGTGTGGGCCGATTGGGACTTCAACATTCGTTGCTTCTCCAATCCGGCGCTGGTTACCCAGTACATGGATATTGTCATCGCGCGCTACAACGATATGACGGGCCTCAGCATGCGGGAGGGGGTCGACAGGGAGTTCAGAAAACGGCTCCCCATGTATTTCTGGGTGGCGGCGTGGGAGACCTGCAGCAGAATGCTGGCCTTCTTGAAGGACAAGGAAAACCGCAAACTGGCCGTCCGCTCGCGCGTGATCAGGTACCGGGCGGCGTCTAACGCACGGCAAGCGTCCGAAGTCACCGGTGAGTGAGTCGACAGGACGGTCCTTGCCCATCCTGAGGGGGATCTGAGACGTATGACGCTCGGGGAAGTGTTTGACCCACGCAAGAATGCCCTAAACGCGTGGCGCTTGACGTTGGCGACCGGTGTGATCCTGTGGCATTCCTTCCCGCTTACGGGGCGCATGCCCTTCGCGCCTCTTGTCCAGCTTCTCGGCCTTGGATGCGTCGACGGTTTCTTTGCGGTCTCCGGTTACCTTATCGTCTCGAGTTGGCTCCGAAGTCCGCAGCTTGGCCAGTACTTCATCGCTCGGTCCCTGCGGATCCTGCCAGGGCTATGGGTCTGCCTCGCCGTCACCGCCTTCGTCATCGCTCCAATCGGCGTGGCACTCCAGGGTGGTTCGGCGGCAAAGCTATTGCTGTCGCGAGCGCCGATCGAATACGTCCTGAAGAACAGCGCAGTGTGGACGTTCCAATTCGATATCGGCGGCACACCCCGCGGTATCCCGGTTTCGGGGATGTGGAACGGTTCCCTCTGGACTTTGGGGTGGGAGGTGCTGTGTTACATCGGTGTCGCGGTATTTGGCGTCGCCGGGTTACTTCGCCGAAAATGGCCTATCCCGTTGGCGTTGATGCTGGCTCTGGGCTGGTCGGTGGTGCTGCCGCCGTGGGGCGGCGTACACGCGATCGCTTCCAACGCAGCGCGATTCGCCCTCATGTTCTTGGCCGGGGCTCTTCTGCATCAGTTAAGAAACGTAATTCCCGCTAAGTGGTCGCTGGTCGCGGTATGTGCCGTCGTCGTCCTCGCGTCATCGGCCGTCTTGCCCAACTATCGGCTGATCGCCGCACTTCCCATGGCCTACGCCATAATCGTTTCGGGTTCGCTGATCAAAAACAGGCGGATGAGATTTCCCACCGACCTCTCCTACGGCGTGTACATCTACGCGTTCGCGCTCCAGCAGTTGCTGGTGCTCGCGGGACTTGTTCGCCTCAACTCAATCTTGTTCTGCTTCATATCCATTGCGGTCACCGTGCCTACCGCAGCGGTGAGCTGGTTTCTGATCGAGAAACCCGCGTTGTCCCTGAAGCGCCGTTTGAGGGGGAGCCGCGCCGCGCGCGGCCAGCCAGCTTCAGACCAGCTTGGCGAAACCGAGTCAGACCCGAGCCGCTATTCCGCTCGTGGCGAGACCGGCACGCGCACAGGCAATTTCTCAACCGACGAGAACGCCCCGGAACCACCCTCGGCGAGTCCGGAACCAGCCGTGTAGTTGCCCTCCGTGCAGAAGCGGAGGTGGCGCGTCCGTGACCTAGCTGTAGGGCGCGTGGCATTTACCCCGCCGGTCATCTCGAACAGCCAACGGAGGCAACGGCTTACGCGTTCGACTCCGCGGCGATCCGGTACCCGTGGACCGCCAGAGGAAAGAAGACGGCGAGGAATGCGACCGCCCACATCAGAGTCATTGCAACGGGCCACAGGATCGGGCCGCCGTGTGCCAGTGATCGCATCGCCTCGATGGGGGGGGAAATGGGCTGCACGCGTACGAACGCTTGAAGCCAACTCGGATACTGCCCGACCGGGGTAGTACCGGGATTGAGAAAAGCCAGCGCGACCGTCCCGCCCGCCAGCCAGGTAGTCAGCGCGCGGCCATTGGTGCGAATAATCAAAGCCATTGCCAGCGTTGCGAATTCGACCACCACGACCGACGGGATAAGAACGTATACCAAGGCCGAAGCCCATCCGTGTGTGAAGCGCAACCCCATGGTCACTCCGAGCGTTGTGATCAGGACCGTGCCGATGAGGACCCGGGTGGCCTCCGCAGTTAACCGACCAGTGAGTGCGCTGGCACGGTGTACTGGCAGCATCCACATTCTGCTAATCAGCCCTGTTTGACGGTCATCCGTGATTCCGACCGAGTTGGCCAGGCCACCGAAGAGCGCCGACAGCACCGCGCACGTCGGCACCAGTCCGTAAATGCTGTCGACACCGGTAATCCGGCGCACTTGATCGCTTAACACCGCTTGGTAAAGAAGCAGAAGCCCGATAGGCAAGAGCAGCGATCCCATGAGTACCGCACGGTCACGCCGCCAACGGGTAAGGAGTCGACCGGCGTGCACCCAGCTCTGAGCCAGCAGTGAACCTTGCACGCCGGGTTGTAGCGTCATCGAGCACGCCTCTGCATCCGTAGGGTGATGGCGCCGAAGATGACGATCATTCCCGCGCACCATGCCAGACTCGCCGACAAGTTGCTGATTGTTACGTGTCCGGCACCCAGCCCCCGCAGCGTTTCGGCGACCTGTGACACTGGCTGGTTGCGAACATACGGGCGCAGATAGCTAGGAAAGGCCTGCTCTGGGGCAATTCCGGTGGAAAGCATGAATAGCAACAGCTGGGGGACAAAAAGTAGGTAGCTCGCGCCCTGCAGACTTTTTGAACGCGAACCCAGAGCGTCGGCGCCGAGCGCGACGGCCAAGCAAAGCAGCAACGCGACGAGCATGAAGGCTACGCCGAAGCTCGTTCCACCGGCCATCCGGAATCCGAACGCATAGCCGGCCGCCATCGACACCGAGAGGGCCAATATGCCGCGCATCAGGGTGGCTGCTACCCGGGCGCTCACGGGCATTGCCGCTGCGATCGGCAGCGTTCTCAAACGCTCACCGAATGCTGACAAGTGGTCACGCGCGGCGCGGTCAGCGGTCATGAGCGCAACGAAGATCATCGACTGGACGACCACCGCGGGCAGCAAGTACTGCGCATAGCTTACGCGGCCTGTGTTTACCAGACCGTGCAGTGCGACCGTGAAACCGGCCAAATAGACTACCGGTGAAACGATTTCGAAAATGAGGCCGCCATCGCGTGCGGAAGACATTAGCGAACGTTCGGTTAGGGCGGCCAGGCCGCTCATGGTTGCGCCACGGTCCGTTCGGTGAGGTGTAGGAACGCCTCATCCAGTGAAGGTTTACGCAACGAAATGTCGGCGAGTTCGACGCCAAGCGCGTCGACCCGTCGAAACACATCGGCCAAAGTCGCCACCCCATCGGGGGCGAATACCGATACCGAGTTGCTATCACCATCGACATCTAGTCCGTTGAATCCGGCTAGTGTTGCCGCGACCTTGGGCAGGTCGGCCGGGTCCGCGGGGCTCACCTGGCAGTAACTGGCGCCCACCCTGCGCTTGAGCTCCTCGGCCGTGCCGCTTGCAATCACCTCTCCATGGTCGATGACGACGATCGAGTCGCTCAACTGGTCGGCCTCTTCCAAGTATTGCGTGGTCAATAGCACGGTGACCCCTTGCGCAGCCAACGAGCTAACTAACGACCACACGTCGCGGCGACTCCGTGGGTCGAGCCCGGTCGTCGGTTCATCGAGGAAAAGCACCTTTGGCTGCACCGTCAACGCACATGCGACGTCGGCGCGCCGCCATAGGCCCCCGGAATAGGTGCTTATCCGTCGATCGGCTACCGCGCCCAGATCGAACTGTTCAATCAGCTCGTCGGCGCGAGCCTTCGCCTGTTTGCGACGCAAGCCTCGCAGCCTGCCGAACAAGATCAGATTTTCCCTGCCAGTGAGCAACGTGTCCATCGCACTCATTTGCCCCGTCGTCGAGATGCTGGCGCGCACCTGCGCCGGCTGGCGGGCAATGTCGTGTCCGGCGACGGTGGCACGACCTGACGTGGGGCGAATCAACGTCGACAGAATGTTGATCGTGGTTGTCTTGCCGGCACCGTTATGGCCGAGCAAGCCACACACCGTTCCTGCTGGGACCGAGAAACTCACACCGCGCAGCGCATGGACATCGCGCCCGAATGTCTTTGTAAGGTTTACAACCTCGATAGCCAGCGAGCCGCTCACGTTAGGCAGTATTTCATGTTGGGAACCCCCTGTTGGCCGTATGGAATGGATAGGGCACTAGCGAGAAGAGGATGCCGCTGCCGGCATTGAGTGGATCGCGGCGACCGGGTTAAACGTGCAACCTTGGGATCTCGGCTGTGGGGGCATCGGCGTCGTCGTGGTGGAGCAAGGTTCGCACCGCCGGCCGCGTGCCCACGGAGCGAAGCAGCAGACTGGCCGGGCGCGGGCGGACCAACTGCGGCCACCAGAACCAGCGCCCGAGCAGGGCCGCGATGGTAGGCGTCATGAACGAGCGCACGATCAAGGTATCGAACATCAGGCCCAGGCCGATGGTGGTACCTACCTGACCGATGATGCGCAAGTCGCTGACCACCATCGAGGCCATGGTGAATGCGAATACCAGACCCGCATTAGTCACGACCTTTCCGGTACCGCCCATTGCGCGAATGATGCCGGTATTGATGCCGCCGGCGAGCTCCTCTTTCATCCGGGACACAAGCAGCAGGTTGTAGTCCGAGCCGACCGCCAACAAGACGATCACGGACATAGGTAGCACCATCCAGTACAACTTGATGCCAAAGATGTACTGCCAGATCAGCACCGACAACCCAAACGATGCGCCCAATGACAGCGTCACCGTCCCCACGATGACCAAGGCTGCCACGAAACTTCGGGTGAGAATGAGCATGATGATGAAAATCAGACACAGCGCACCGATGCCCGCGATAAACAGGTCGTAAGTGGAGCCGTCCCGGAAGTCCTTGAATGTCGACGCGGTGCCCGCGATGTAGATCTTGGAGTTTTCCAGCGGCGTGTTTTTGAGCGCTTCTTCTGCCGCCAGCCTGATCTTGTCGATGCGGTTCACGCTTTCAGACGTTGCGGGGTCGCCGCGATGCGAAATGATAAAGCGAGCGGCCTTTCCGTCCGGCGACAGAAATTGGGCCATTGCCCGCTTGAAATCCGGATTCTCGAAGATATCCGGCGGCAGATAGAAAGAGTCGTCGTTCTTGGAATCGTCGAACGCCTGCCCCATGACGGTCGCATCCTTGTCATTGCT
>NZ_LZMG01000090.1:0-2493 GCF_001673615.1 Mycobacterium sp. 1245499.0 | reverse complement strand
CTGCTCAAGCGCGAGGTGGTCGAACTGCGCCGGTGCGTCAATCCGCTGTCGGCCGCGTTCCATCGCATCCAGATGGACAATAAGGACGTCATCTCCAAAGAGGTGCGCCGCTATCTGCGCGACGTCGCCGACCACCACTCCGAGGCCGCGGACCAGATCGCCAGCTACGACGACATGCTCAACTCGCTGATCCAGGCGGCGCTGGCCCGCGTCGGGATGCAGCAGAACAACGACATGCGCAAGATGGCGGCCTGGGCCGGCATCTTGGCGGTGCCCACCATGGTCGCCGCCATCTACGGGATGAACTTCCATTTCATGCCGGAACTGAACTGGACGTGGGGCTATCCGGCGATCATGGCCGTGATGGCCGTCGCCTGCGTGGGACTGTATTTCCAGTTCCGGCGCAACAATTGGCTCTAGCGCTTTTCGCCGAGCAGACGCAAAAGCACCCATTTCTTGGGCGTGTCGGGTGTTTTTGCGTCTGGTCGTCGCGCATGGATCACAGGTTTGTTCACATCGCCGGAGCAACTGGCTACTTGGATCGCTTGCCTTGGCGCATGTTTACGGCTGTGGACATCGAAAAAGTGCTTTTCGACGGTGGCGGGCTGGCAACTACTTCCCAACTTTTGACCGTGGTCTCGCGCAGGCGTTTGGTCGGACTTGTGAAGTCCGGCAAGCTTATTCGGGTATGCCATGGGGTCTATGCGGCGAGAGAACCCGATGCGGCTGACATGCTGGCCGCTCTCGACCTGGTAGTCGGCCAGCCGGTCGTGGCTTGCCTAGGTACCGCTGCCGGCCTGTACGGCTTCGACACCGAAAGCACCTATCGACTCCATGTCCTTGATCCAGGCGTCAGGATGCGCCCGTCACCTGGGGTTATGGTGCATCAGCGAATCGGTGCGCCGCTGCGGCAAGTCAACGGCCGCCTCGCGACGGCGCCGGCGTGGACCGCAGTCGAAGTAGCCCGAGCACTCCGGCCGCCACGCGCCCTGGCGACGCTTGATGCCGCCCTGCACATCGGCGCTTGTACGGCCGTGGAACTGGCCGCGGCGATTCGCGAGCAGTGGGGACGCCGCGGAATCGTGAAGGTCCGCAAGCTAGTCGAATATGCCGACGGCCGCGCGGAATCACCGATGGAGAGCGAGGCGCGACTCGTATTCATCGCCAGCGGGCTGCCCACACCGGAGCTGCAACACACCATCCTGGACCGCTACGGCAAGCTGTGGCGTGTCGATTTCGCCTGGCCAGATGCGATGGTCGTGGCCGAATACGACAGCGTGGAATGGCACGTCGGCCGCGATGCCCTACTGCACGACCGGCTGAAAACCGCGCGATTGCAGGAGTGTGGATGGACATGTATTCCGATGACAGTTGACGACATCCGAAGAGATCCGGTCGGCCTGGTCGAGCGGATCAACAGTCACCTGAGGACGCCCCGCATAGCGGGCTGAGTCCACGCAGACCGTCGCGAGCAGACGCAAAGGCACCCAATTCTTCGGCGTGTCGGGTGCTTTTGCGTCTGCTCGGCAATAGTCAGTTAGGTTGTGCTGCGGGGCGATTCGGGTCCAGCACATCGACGCCGTCGTTGTCCCACGCCTGCCGCATCGCCTCGGCGCCCTTGAGCCGCACCCAGGCCGCCTCGGTCGCGGTGATGGGTGTCGCCGACAGGAACTGCACGGGGTCACGGGGCGGGTCCAGCGCCAGATCGCCAATCTCGCTGCGGCCCAGCAGCACCGCGGTAAACGGCACCCGCGCCGACGGGGACGCCCACAGCGGCGAACCGAGATCGACCAGCGCGTCCGCGCACAGCACCACACCGTCGACGGCCGGCGCCGCGGCCAGGACTGCCAGACTGCGCGCGATGCCGGTGATCGGGCCGGGACCGCGCAATTGGAGCACGATTTCGGCGCGCGGACCGCGCAACGGGTCGGCGATGTCCAGCGTCGGTTCGGTCATCGGGTGGCGTGAGCAGCCCAGGGTGACGTAGTGCACCGTCGTGTCCGGCTCGCGGAAACGCAGCACCTCGATGGTCTCGGTGCCCAGAAACGTCACACTCGCCGCGTCGGGCTCGGCGTCGGTGAAGTGCGCCCGCAGATGCGCGCGCACCTGATCCTGTGTCACGGTGCCCCGGCCGGCGCGATGGTCAGGTTGGCCCCGGTGTCCGCATCGAAGACCGCCAGCTTGGTGGTGTCCATTGCCAATTCGATCGACTGCCCGATGGCCGCGGCGGATTCGGCGGGAACCCTTGCCACGAACTGGTTTTCGTGAGCGTCCGATTCGGCGGCCAGCTCGTCCAGCTGGGCCGAGTGCGCCGCCCACGCCGCGGTGGAGAAGTAGACGTACTTGTCCGCGCCCAGCGACTCCACCAGGTCGACCTTCACCTCGAAGGTCAGCGCCCTGATGCGCTGGTAGCCGTCGATCAACGCGGAGTCGGACAGATGCTCGGGCCGCACGCCGACGATGACGTTCGCGGGCCGCGGATGCTGGGCGATC
>NZ_LZMG01000089.1:0-12384 GCF_001673615.1 Mycobacterium sp. 1245499.0 | reverse complement strand
CGGCACGGCCGATGGCGGACACGCCACACGAGGAGTTGCGTCCTGGCGAGCGTCCGCTCTCGCCGGATGACGATCCCTTCTACCAACCGCCGCCGGGTTATGAACAGGCTGAATGTGGCACCGTGCTGCGCTCGCGCACGGTCGAGTTGGGCTTCCTGGGCCTGCTGCCGCAAAGCTTCACGGCCACCCAACTCCTCTACCGCAGCACGAACCTGCACGACGATCCCGAGGTCGCCGTGACCACTTTGTTGCTGCCGGAACAGCGCGATCCGCGGTGTCCGGTGTTGTCGTATCAGTGCGCTATCGATGCGGTGGCGTCGCAGTGTTTCCCGTCGTACGCGCTGCGCCGCGGCGCCGGGGCGATCGGCGCGTTCACGCAGGCGGAGTTTCTGCTGGTGGCGGCGGCACTGGCCGAAGGGTGGGCGGTCTCGGTGCCCGACCACGAGGGCTGTCACGGCATGTGGGGCGCACCCCGCGAGCCGGGATACCGCATTCTCGACGGTGTCCGGGCGGCCCTGAATTGTGAACGCCTGGGCTTGTCCCCGTCCGCCCCGGTGGGCTTGTGGGGTTATTCGGGCGGTGGTTTCGCCTCCGCGTGGGCGGCCGAGGCGGCCGACCGCTACGCGCCGGAACTCAATATCGTCGGCGCGGTGCTCGGCTCACCGGTCGCCGACCCGGAAAGCGTCGCGCGCCGCCTCAACGGGTCGTTTTTCGCCGGACTCGCCGCGCTGATGATCGCGGCGCTGACCGAGGTGTTCCCGGAAGCGCAGCGGGTCGTCATCGAGCACGCCACCGAAGAGGGCAGGGCGGTGCTGAACGAATTGCGGAAGCTGACCACCGCGGGCGCGGTTCGGCGGCTGCGCAACGCAGACATCGGCTCCTACGTCGACATCTCCACCGACGAACTGTGGGACCTGCCGGAGGTGCGCCACATCTTCGACGAAACCAAGCTCGGCAGAACCCCACCCGAACTGCCCCTGCTGGTGATCCAGGCGGTGCACGACAGGATCATCAGTGTCGACGACATCGATGAGCTCGTCGCGACGTATGGCGCGGCGGGGGTGGCGGTCACCTATCACCGCGATCGATTCTGCGGTCACCTGCTGCTGCACCCGCTGTCCTCGCCGATGGCCCTCAGGTGGCTGCGCGACCGGTTCACCGGACGCCCGATCGACGAAAACAGGACCCGGACGGTGTGGCCGACCCTGTTCAACCCGTCGACCTACCTCGGCATGCTGAAGCTCGGCGCGATCACGGCCAAGGTGATCTTGGGACGGCCGGTCCGGTCCCGTCCGCTCTCCAAATCCGACGCGGCGTAGCGGCTCGCCGGGTCATCCCGCAGCAGGCCTGAGCCGGAGGCGGGCCTCCTAACCGGGCGCGGCTTCGATGACGCAGAGCGGCCCCGCCGTCTGCACCACGCGCTGCAGCCGGAAGCCGCCCCGCCGGAGTAGATCGGTCCACTGCTTGAGATCGCGTTCCAATGCGCCCGCCATCACCAGCATCTCCATATCGGCGTAGTGGCCGAGGAATTCGCGGTCGTGGTCGGGGACCACCATCTCCAGCAGCAGCAGCTTCGCGCCCGCAGGGGCCGCGGCTTTGATGGTGCCGAGGATCGCGATGGCTTTGTCATCGGGCCAGTCGTGGATGACGTTCTTCATCACATAGGCGTCAGCGACTGGCACGCTTTCGAAGAACGACCCGCCCGTCACCGTGACTCGGTCGGCGACGCCGTGCGCGGCCAACACAGGTGGTGCTCCCTCGACTGCCTCGGGGAGGTCGAACAGCACGCCGCGGGCGTTGGGGGCGGCGGCGAGAAGGGACGACAGTAACCGGCCGTGGCCGCCACCGATATCGGCGATGACGCCGAAGTTGCTGAAGTCGTACGCCGCGACCGCCGCAGCCTCCAACACTGACGACGTGGAGGTCATGGCGTTGTTGAAGATCTCCGCGAACTCGGGGTCGTCCCGGAGATAGTCGAAGATGTCCTTGCCGAACACTTTCGGGGGATTCGGCTCTCCGGTGCGCACCGCATCGGCCAGCCGTGTCCAGTTCGCTCGATGTTGCGGGGAGCCGAAGAACAGGGCAGTCCCATGCGTCGAGATCGGCGAGTCGGTGCGCAACGTGTCGGCCAGCGCGTTCAGCGCGAAACGGCCGTCGCGACGCCTGCGAAACACGCCGCGGCTGATCAGCAACCGCATCAACCGAGCCACGCTGTCCGGGTCGGCCCCGATGCGGCGCGCCAACTCCTCTTTGCTCAGTGGGCCCGCAGCCAGCGCGTCGGCAATGCCCAATTGCGCGGATGCCGAGATGGCCTGCGACAGAAAGGCCCCGAAGAGGATTTCGATGACCGCGATCGGCGGGGGTGCCAGTCTCTGGTATAGCCGCCACACGTGATGACGGACTCGCTCGACCGCCCGAGCCACCCGGGCGGGCGGAAGTCTCGGGGTTGATGTCGGTGACTTAGACGGCATCGTTCTCCAGTACCTGGTCATTACAGACGATTACAGACTCGAAAAAACAAGTATTCCTGCTGGAGCATCTTCGCGCGGCCCAAGCTCGATTTAAATGCACTGTCGTATGCGTTGATCGCCGAATGCGGCTCATGGCGGCCCTAGACCAGTGCGGGTCAGCTGGCCTCCGCGGTCGACAAGCGCTCGATGATCTGGGCCCGCACCGCCGAGCGGCGGGCCTTGCCGGCGTCGTCGCGCAACGGGGTGTCGACGAACTCGACGGTGTGCGGCACCTTGTACCCCGCCACATGCTCGCGCAGAAACTCTTGCACGCCAACGCAATCCAGGTTCGAACCGTCGATCGGGTGCACGAGTGCGTATGGCACCTGGCCGAGATCCTCGTGGGGGACTCCGACGACCAGACACGACAGCACGTCCGGGTGCGCCGAGAGCGCGTTCTCGATCTCGGCGGGGTAGACGTTGCGGCCCCCGACGGTGAACATGTCGACCCGCCGGTCCGAGAGATACAGGAAGCCGTCGGCATCGAAATAGCCGAGATCGCCCAGCGAGTCCCAGCCGTCGCGGCTTTTCGCCGTGGCGCCGACATAGCGGTAGGTGGGCGCGCTGTCCGGGCCGGGCCGCATGTAGATCTCGCCGACCACGCCGGGCGGGCAGGGGTTGCCGTCGTCGTCGAGCACCTTCATCTCGCCGGCCACCACCAGGCCAACCGAGCCGCGGTGCGCCAGCCACTGGTCTCCGGAGATGAATGTCAGCGCCTGTAATTCGGTGCCGCCGTAGAGTTCCCAGACTTTCTCCGCGCCCAGCAGGTCGATCCACGCCTGCTTGATGGCCGGGGGACAGGGCGCGCCCAGGTGCCAGAACCGCCGAATCGAGGACAGGTCGTAGGCTTCCGGGTTGGCCTGGTAGACCGGCAGCGTCCGCTGCATGATCGTCGGCACCGTCGTCAAAAAGGTGACGCGATGGTCGGCGATCAGCCGGAGAAACCGCTCGGGGTCGAACCGGCTCATCAACACCAGGTGATGGCGCATCAGCAACGCGATGGTCGCGGTGGTGAAACCGGTGTTGTGGCTCAACGGCACCGGCACCAGAGTGGTGTCGCCCTCCTGGGCGCCCAGCGGGTAGCCGATCGCCGCCGGTATCCGGCTATCGCCGCCGGATTCGATCAGCTTGGGCCGCCCGGTGCTGCCCCCGGATCCCATCGCCTTCCACACCGGTGACACCGCCTCGGGCAATGCCTCATCCGACAACGCCGGATCGGGTTCGAAACCGGCTGGCACGCTTGCCATTCCAGGCTGCTCGCGGCCGACCAGCAGGGCGGGTGGGCGCAAGTCCAGCAGTCCCTGCAGCTCCGCGTCGGGCAACCGGGCGGACAACGGCTGGGGCACCGCGCCCAGCTTCCAGCACGCCACCGCGGCCTGGATCCACTCGACCGAATTCGGCAGCACCATCGTCACGTAGTCGCCGACGCCCACCCCGAGTTCCGCGTAGGCGCGGGCCAACCGGTTCGTCGAACGGTCGAGCTCGGCCCGGGTCAGGGTGGTGTCGTCGCAGGTGACCGCCGGTTCGTCGGGGGCCAGTGCGGCCAGCGCCGAAATCTGGGAACCGATCGGCGGGATCGGCTCACTCATAAGCGCCCTGCCGCTCGAAGATGCGGCGCGGATTGTCCACCAGCATGGTTTGCAGCTGCTCGTCGGTGACGCCGCGCTCCTTGAGCGCCGGGATGACGTCGTTGTGGATGTGCAGGTAGTGCCAGTTCGGCAGCATCTGCGACCCCAGCTCCTCCGGGATCGCATCGAAGTAACAGTTGGCGTCGTGCGAGAGCACCATCTTGTCGGCGTGTCCGCGCTCGCACATCCGCACCACCGTGTTCACCCGATCCTCGAAGGGCAGGAACGCGTCGATGCCGAAGCGGTCCATCCCGAGGTAGGAGCCGGCGGCGATCAGCTCCTCGAGGTAACCGATGTCGGTGCTGTCGCCGGAGTGACCGATCACCACCCGGCTCAGGTCGACGCCCTCCTCTTCGAAGATGCGTTGCTGCTCGAGCCCGCGCCGCAGCCCCGCGTGGGTGTGCGTCGAGATCGGCACGCCGGTGCGCTTGTGCGCCTGGGCGACCGCGCGCAGCACCCGCTCGACGCCCGGTGTGACGCCGGGTTCGTCGGTGGCGCATTTGAGGATCCCGGCCTTGATGCCGGTGTCGGCGATGCCCTGCTCGATGTCGCGGACGAACATGTCGGTCATGATCTCCGGCCCGCCCGCCAGTGCGCCCGGGCCGAGGTAGTGAAAGTACATCGGCACGTCGTTGTAGGTGTAAAGCCCAGTCGCCACAACGATATTCAGCTCGGTGGCCGCCGCGACCCGGGCGATGCGCGGGAGGTAGCGGCCCAGGCCGATCACGGTGAGATCGACGATGGTGTCCACCCCGCGGGCCTTGAGCTCGTTGAGCCGTTTGATGGCGTCGGCCACCCGCTGTTCTTCGTCGCCCCACGCTTCGGGGTAGTTCTCCGCGATCTCGGTGGTCATGATGAACACGTGCTCATGCATGAGGGTGACGCCTAGCGCAGCGGTATCGATGGACCCGCGAGCGGTATTGAGTTCTGACACGCCACTGATGCTAGGTCGACTAACACCCGACCAACAGGGTCGTTTTATTCCAGGCACCCCCGGGGGCCGCGCCATTGCAGTACCGTCACCCTCGTCTTCGTCGAGAACCCGCTGGGAGTCACGTCATGTTGCTCAATCCCAACCACTTGCAACGCCAGTACCCAGACCGCCGCTCGGGGGAGATCATGGCCGCCACGGTGGACTTCTTCGAATCCCGCGGCAAGGCCAGGCTGAAGTCCGACGACCACGAACGGGTCTGGTACTCGGACTTTTTGGAGCACGTCGGCCGGGAGCGCATCTTCGCGTCGCTGCTGACACCGTCGGCCTATGGGGCCGATGATTGCCGCTGGGACACCTACCGGATCAGTGCGTTCGCCGAGATCGTCGGCTTCTACGGGCTCAACTACTGGTATCCCTTCCAGGTCACCGCCCTGGGCCTGGGGCCGATCTGGATGAGCGCCAACTCCGACGCCAAGCGCAAGGCCGCCGCGCTGCTCGAGGCCGGCGAGGTCTTCGCGTTCGGCTTGTCGGAGCAGACGCACGGCGCGGACGTCTACCAGACCGACATGAACCTGACGCCTTCCGAGGCGGGTTGGGTCGCCAACGGCGAAAAGTACTACATCGGCAACGCCAACGTGGCCCGGATGGTGTCCACCTTCGGCAAGTTCGACGACACCGACGAGTACGTGTTCTTCGCCGCCGACTCTCAGCACGAGCGCTACCGGTTGATCAAGAACGTGGTGAACTCGCAGAACTTCGTCGCCAACTACGCGCTGCGCGACTACCCGGTGACCGAGGCCGACATCCTGCACCGCGGGCCCGAGGCGTTCCACGCGGCGCTCAACACCGTCAACGTCTGCAAGTACAACCTCGGCTGGGGCGCGGTCGGGATGTGTACCCACGCGATGTACGAGGCGGTCACCCACGCCTCCAACCGCATCCTGTACGGGACGGTGGTCACCGACTTCACCCATGTGCGGCGGCTGCTCACCGACGCCTACGCGCGGTTGGTCGCGATGCGGATGGTCGCCACCCGCGCCTGCGACTACATGCGCAGCGCGTCGGCCTCCGACCGCCGCTACCTGCTGTACAGCCCGCTCACCAAGGCGAAGATCACCAGCGAGGGCGAACGCGTCATCGCCGCGCTGTGGGACGTCATCGCCGCCAAGGGCGTGGAGAAGGACACCATCTTCGAGGCGATGACCCGCGAAATCGGTTTGCTCCCAAGGCTGGAAGGCACCGTCCACATCAACATCGGGCTGCTCGGCAAGTTCATGCCCAATTTCCTGTTTGCGCCGAACGCCGACTTGCCGTTGATCGGGCGTCGCGATGACGCCGCCGACGACACCTTCCTGTTCAACCAGGGCCCCACCGGCGGGCTGGGCAAGGTGCGCTTCCACGATTGGCGCGCGCCGTTCGACCGCTTCGGGCACCTGCCCAACGTCGCGCTGCTGCGCTCGCAGATCGACGTGTTGGCCGACATGCTGGCCGGCGCGACGCCGGATGCCGCGCAGCAGAAAGACATCGACTTCGCCTTCGCCGTCGGGCAGTTGTTCGCCGCCGTGCCGTATGCCCAGCTCATCCTGGAGGAGGCCGGGCTGTCGGGCGTCGACGAGGGACTGATCGACGAGATCTTCGCCGTGCTGGTCCGCGACTTCAACGCGTACGCCGTCGAGCTGGGCGACAAGCCGGCGACGACGGACGCGCAGGCCCGCTTCGCGATGCGGATGATCCGTCGCCCCGCCCACGACCCGTCGCGCTACGACCAGCTGTGGAAAGAGCACATCGCGCCCATCAACGGCGCGTATCAGATGCGGCCGTAGGGCCGGCGTCGCTCGTCGAGCGCCCGGCCAGCCGGGCGCGGGGCTGCGAGCGCCCGTCCAACGGGGCGCTCGGGGGGAAGTTAGTTTCACGTTGGGCTGCGAGCGTGAAGTTGGTTGCACGTTGGGCCGCCGGAACCCCTTGACTGTGACGCAGATCACCGTAATATGACCAGTGGTCATTGAGGTGAGGAGGCGGCATTGCCAACGGTCACCTGGGCGCGCGTCGATCCCGCCCGTCGTGCCGCGATCATCGAAGCCGCGGAGGCGGAGTTCGGGGCGCACGGGTTCTCCCGGGGCAGCCTGAACGTCATCGCGCGCCGCGCCGGGGTCGCCAAGGGCAGCCTGTTCCAGTACTTCGCGGACAAGCGCGACCTGTATGCGTTCATCGCCGACATCGGCAGCCAGCGGGTGCGGGCTTACATGGAGGACCGCATCCGCGAGCTGGATCCGAGCCGGCCGTTCTTCGACTTCCTGACCGACTGGCTCGACGCGTGGGTGGCCTACTTCGCCGACCACCCGCACGAACGGGCGCTGCACGCCGCGGCGACCCTGGAAGTCGACACCGAGGCCCGGGTCAGCGTGCAGAACGTCATCCACCGGCACTACCTGGAGGTGATGCGCCCGCTGGTGCGCGACGCGCAGCTGCGCGGCGACCTACGCGCGGATTCCGACACCGACGCGCTGCTGTCGTTGCTGCTGTTGATCTTTCCGCACCTGGCGCTGGCGCCCTACATGCGCGGCCTGGATCCGATTCTCGGGCTCGACGAGCCCACCCCGGAGCAGCCGGCGCTGGCCGTGCGCAGGCTCGTCGCGGTGCTGGCCGCCGCGTTCTCGGCCGCGCCGAAATCCGCGCCGATCAGCCCAGCCCCTAAACGATCTGAGGAGGTCACATGAATCGCACCCGAATCGCCTCGATGGCACAGGGCGGCCTCAACTGGGACAGCTTGCCGCTCAAGCTCTTTGCGGGCGGCAACGCGAAATTCTGGAATCCGGCCGACATCGACTTCTCCCGCGATCGCGAGGACTGGGAGCGGCTCACCGACGACGAACGCAGCTATGCGACCCGGCTGTGCGCCGAGTTCATCGCCGGCGAGGAGTCGGTGACCCAGGACATCCAGCCGTTCATGGCCGCGATGCGGGCCGAAGGCCGGCTCGGCGACGAGATGTATCTGACGCAGTTCGCCTTCGAGGAAGCCAAGCACGTCCAGGTGTTCCGCATGTGGCTCGACGCCGTCGGCATCACCGAGGACCTGCACTACTACCTCGACGACGTGCCCACCTACCGCACGATCTTCTATGAGGAACTGCCGGACTGTCTGAACGCGCTGACGGTCGATCCGTCGCCGGCCGCCCAGGTCCGCGCGTCGGTGACCTACAACCACATGGTCGAAGGCATGCTGGCGCTGACCGGCTACTTCGGCTGGCACAAGATCTGCGTGGAGCGCGGCATCCTGCCCGGCATGCAGGAGCTGGTGCGTCGCATCGGCGACGACGAGCGACGCCACATGGCCTGGGGCACCTTCACCTGCCGGCGCCACGTCGCCGCGGACGACGCCAACTGGGGCGTCTTCGAGACCCGGATGAACGAGCTGATGCCGCTGGGCCTGCGCCTGATCGAGGAGGGCTTCGCCCTCTACGACCCGATGCCCTTCGGCCTGTCGGTGGACGAGTTCATGGCTTACGCCTCCGATAAGGGGATGCGGCGCTTCGGCACCATCTCCAGCGCGCGCGGGCGCCCGCTCAGCGAGATCGACCTCGACTATTCGCCGGTCCAGCTCGAGGACACCTTCGCCGAGGAGGACGAGAAGCTGCTGGCTGGGGTGTGACGGCGGCCCGAGCTCACTCGACCTTGTCGTCGCCCGACGAGGAGCCGCTCTCGGGTTCCCCGACCCACACGGTCTTGGCGTTGACGAACGCGCGGATGCCCAGGCCCGCGAGCTCGCGGCCGTAGCCCGACCGCTTGACGCCGCCGAATCCCAGCTCCGGGTAGGACACCGTCATCCCGTTGATGAAGACCTGGCCAGCCTCGATGTCGTCGATGAAGCGCTGCTGCTCGGCCTCGTCGTTGGTCCAGGCGTTGGATCCCAGGCCGAAGGTGGTGGCGTTGGCGATCTCGATGGCTTCGTCGATGTCGGCGGCCCGGTACATCGACGCGACGGGGCCGAACACCTCCTCGGTGTAGAGGGCCATGTCCTTGGTGATGTCGGTGACGACGGTCGGCGGGTAGTACCACCCCGGCCGGTCGATGGGCTTGCCGCCGAGGCGGATTTTGGCGCCCGCCGCGGCGGCGTCGTCGACCTGCTTGGCGATCTCGTCGCGGCCCGACTCGGTCGCCAGTGGGCCCACGTCGGTGTCCGGGTCGGTCGGGTCGCCGACGGTCAGCGCCTCCATCTGCTCGGTGAACTTGTCGACGAACGCGTCGTAGATGTCGGTGTGCACGATGAACCGCTTTGCGGCGATGCACGATTGGCCGTTGTTCTGCACCCGGGCGGTGACCGCGGTCTTGGCAGCCTCGTCGAGGTTCGCCGACGGCATCACGATGAACGGGTCGCTGCCGCCGAGCTCGAGCACGGTCGGCTTGATCTCGTCGCCGGCGATGGCCGCCACGGACTGGCCGGCCGGTTCGCTACCGGTCAGGGTCGCCGCCGCCACCCGCGGATCGCGCAGGATGCGCTCGACCGCGCTGGACGAGACGAGCAGGGTTTGGAAACACCCCTCGGGGAAGCCGCCGCGCGCGATGACGTCGGCGAGGTACAGCGCGGACTGCGGCACGTTCGACGCGTGCTTGAGGATCCCGACGTTGCCGGCCATCAGCGCCGGTGCGGCGAACCGGACGGCCTGCCAAAGCGGGAAGTTCCACGGCATCACCGCCAGCACCACCCCGAGCGGTTGATAGCGCGTGTAGGCCTTCTTCGCGCCCACCGCCTTGGCGTCGGCCGGTTCGTCGGCCAGCAGCTTCTCGGCGTTTTCGGCGTAGTAGCGAAAACCCTTGGCGCACTTCAGCGCTTCCGCCTTGGCCGACTTCAGGGTCTTGCCCATCTCCAGCGTCATCATGGCGGCGACATCGTCGGCCTCCGCCTCGAGCAGGTCGGCGGTGGCGTTTGCCCACTCGGCCCGCTGGGCAAACGTGGTGTTGTGGCGGTAATCGAGGAAGCGTTCGTAGGCACGGGCAATCGCGGCGTCGACCTCTTGGTCGGTGGCCGGGGTGAAGGTCTTCACTGTCTCGCCGGTAGCCGGGTTAATGGTGGCGATGGGCACGTCGGCCCTCCTTCATCGGGTTCGTGTTGCTTACGGCTGAAAAGTCCAACACCTAGCCTGCCACTATCGTTCCCCTAAGGGAGGTGTCGGATGAGCAAAGCCGCTGAGCTGATCGTCAAGTGCCTGGAAAACGAGGGTGTTTCCGTCGTGTTCGGGGTGCCCGGCGAGGAGAACATCCGGTTCGTGCAGGCGCTGGCTTCCTCGAGCATCCGTTATGTGCTCACCCGGCACGAGCAGGCCGCCTCGTTCATGGCCGAGATGTACGGCAGGGTCACCGGACGCGCCGCGGTGGTCTCGGCCACGCTGGGCCCGGGCGCCATCAACATGCAGCTAGGGGTGGCCGACGCCACCACCAACAGCACCCCGCTGGTCGCCATCTCCGCGCAGGTGGGCCACGACCGGGAGTTCAAGGAGTCACACCAGTACGTCGACCTGGTGTCGATGTTCGCCCCCATCACCCGGTGGTCGGCCGGCGTCCCGACCGCGCGGGCCATCCCCGAGATGGTCCGCAAGGCGTTCAAAGTCTCCGAGGCCGAGCGTCCGGCCGCGGTCTACCTGGCGGTGCCCGAGCACCTCGACGCCGACGACACCGACTACGACCTGCGACCGTTGCCCCGCAATGTCGTCCGCGCCGACGCGCCGGCCCCGCGCCAGGTGGCGCGCGCCGTCGATGTGCTGCGCAACGCCAAACGCCCGGTGGTGCTGGCCGGGCACGGCGCCGCGCGCGCCGACGCCACCAAGGCCCTGGTGCGCTTCTCCGAGGAATTCGGCATCCAGGTGGCCAACACGTTCCACGGCAAGGGCGTCATGCCCGACGACCACCCGAACAGCATCGGGACGCTGGGCTTCATGCGGCACGACTACGTCAACTTCGGCTTCGACAACGCCGACGCCGTCATCGCCGTCGGCTACGAGTTGCAGGAATTCGACCCGGTCCGGATCAACCCGCAGGGCGACAAGAAGATCATCCACATCCACCGCTTCCCCGCCGAGGTCGACGCACACTACTCCGTCGACGTCGGAATAATCGGCGACATCAGCGACTCGCTGAACGCCCTGACCGACGCGCTGTCCGGTCATACCTTCGATCACGCCGCCGATGTGCCCGGCTCGGGCCTGCTGGCCGACGAATTCGAACGGGGACAACAGGATTCGCGCTACCCGCTGGCGCCCGCCCGGGTGGTCGCCGATACCCGCGCGGCGCTGGGTCGCAGCGACATCGTGCTGGTCGACACCGGAGCCACCAAGATGTGGATGGCGCGGCTCTACCCGACCTTCGAGCGCAATACCTGCCTGATCTCGAATGGCTTGTCCACCATGAGTTTTGCCCTCCCGGGGGCGCTGGGCGTCAAGCTGGCGCAGCCCGAGGCCAAGGTGTTGGCCGTCGTCGGCGACGGCGCGTTCCTGATGAACTCGCAGGAAATCGAGACCGCCGTGCGAGAGCGCATCCCGCTGGTGGTGCTGATCTGGGAGGACGGCGGTTACGGCCTCATCGAATGGAAGATGGACCTCGAGCTCGGGGCGCACTACTACGTGAAGTTCAACAACCCCGACGTGGTCAAGTACGCAGAAAGCTTCGGCGCCAAGGGATACCGGATCAACAGCGCCGACGAACTGCTGCCCACGCTGCGGGCCGCGCTCGACGACGACGGTGTGTCGCTGATCAGTTGCCCGGTCGACTACTCCGAGAATCTACGGCTGACCGACCGCCTCGGCGAGCTGGACGAAACGCTCTAGAGAGCGCGCCGGCCTTCGGGAGACCTGCGAACGAGTGTCCCGCCGGTCCACGTGATCGAATGGGCACATGCTGTTCCGTCAGCTGGAGTACTTCGTCGCGCTCGCGCAGGAGCGCCATTTCGGCCGCGCGGCGAGCGCCTGTTACGTCTCCCAACCCGCGCTGTCGGAAGCGATCCGCAAGCTCGAATCGGAACTCAACGTTCCGTTGGTGCGGCGCGGTCAGAAGTTCGAGGGCCTCACCCCGGAGGGTGAGCGGCTGGTGCCGTGGGCGCGGCGCATCCTGGCCGACCGCGACGCCCTCAAGCAGGAAGTCACCGCGCTGCAGGCCGGCCTGACCGGTGAATTGCGGCTCGGGGTGGTACCGGCCGCGTCGACTACCGTTGCGTTGCTGACGGATCCGTTCTGCGCGGCGCATCCGTTGGTCCGGATACAGGATGCCCGCGTCCAGTTCGAACCTGCGGACGCGTTCCACGATGCCGGCCGAGCGCAGGTTG
>NZ_LZMG01000088.1:0-10074 GCF_001673615.1 Mycobacterium sp. 1245499.0 | reverse complement strand
ATCGGGGCGGCGTCAGCGTGCCGGGCCGTAGCCAGGCACCGGCATAGGCGAAGCCACCGACGTCGACCGCGGCGGCGCCGGCTACCGCGCCCATGCCGAGCAGTGCGCGCCGTCGGTTCAGCGCACCGGAAGTCGACGCCGCGCGCGGGTCTTCTCCGGGATCGTCGGGCCGCTCGCCGCTGTGTTGCTCGCCGCCGCGATCACCGGGTTCCACGGCCGACGGTCCTTCCCATTTCTGCAGGCCACGCCACGCGGGGCGAGAGCGAAGCAGGTGGAAGCAATTCACGCACGGGCCGTTGGCCCGTGCAACTTCTAGGCTGGCCGTCACGCACATCCGGACTACGTCGCGGCGCCCGAAATCGTTCAGCGTTTTGAGCGTGGTACGCCGCGTGTCCTACCATTGACTAAACACTTGTAGCTGTATCTGCATTTACCAGCGCAGATCGACGGGGTGCGTCTCCTCCGTAGGCAAGCGTGTTCCCGCGGGGTTGAATAAACAGCCCCCGGATACGGCAGTGGCTGTTCAGAAGGCTAGCGGTGTCCCGCAAGGGACCGAATGTGAGTGATAGACCATGGGCGAACAAACCGGCGACTTAGTCGATCCAACCGCTTTTGAAGTGGGCAAACACCAGGTAGACCAGGCGGTCGTGCTCAGCGTCTCCGGCGAAGTCGACATGCTCAGCTCGCCGCTGCTGGCCGACGCGATCCAGACCGCGCTGGCGACCAAGCCCGCGGCCTTGATCGTCGATCTGTCCAAAGTCGGTTTTCTGGCGTCGGCCGGGATGACGGTCCTGGTTTCCGCGCAGGCCGAGCTCGAGCCGCCGACGCAGTTCGCGGTGGTCGCCAATGGCTCGGCCACCAGCAGGCCGATCAAACTCATGGGTATCGACAGCGTGCTCTCGCTCTACAGCAGTCTGGACGGAGCGCTGAGCGGCATCGCTGGTGAGTGAGCGTCGACAGGGTGGCAATGCAACTGGGAATGACGGGACGCGCTGACCAGCCGCAGAACGTGTCCAACATCGATGACCGATCCCGCTTCGTACGGACGCGTGTGGTCGCCGACGCGCGCAGCGCGGCCCGCACCCGCGCCGAATTCGCGGCGTGGCTCGAGCGGTACTTCTCCCTTGACGACGACCGGTTCAGCGATCTGCTGCTGGCGGTGAACGAGGCGATCGCCAACGCCGCGGAATTCGCCTACGTCGACGCCGCCGAGCGCGGCACGCTCGACGTGCGGGCAGCCTACGACGCGAATGCCGACACCCTCGCGGTGACCGTCGACGACCGCGGCCGTTGGCGACAGAAGGTGCCGGTGCAGCGCCAGCAGCAGCGGCGCGGCCGCGGCATTCCGCTGATGGAGGTGCTCGCCGACGCCGTGGTCATCGAGCCCACGCCGCAGGGCACCCGCGTCACGTTGACGTGGACCGACGTCAACGCCTGATCAGCCCGCCAGCACCTGCTGGATGCGTTCTTCCCGCGGCAGCACCGGACCGTCGTCGAGGGCTTCGTCGATTCCTAGCTCGGTGAGCCCGGCGCTGGTCAGCAACGAGGTGCCGTAAGCGGCCAGCACGAGTTTCTGGTCCGCACTGTGCCCGTCCTCCACGAGCATCGCGCCGATGAGGCAGATGACGGCCATCTTGAACGCGTTGAACGCCCGATACCAGGGCCGGTCGGTGACCGTGATGCCGCTGGCCGACTCGTAGTGCGCGAGCAGCTCATCGATGGAAAGGGCCGCGGGGTGGCTGGTGATCCCGACCGGCTGCATCCACAGCATTTCGAGCCACCCGATGTCGGTCAGCGGATCACCGACGGTCGTCATCTCCCAATCGAAGACCGCGCTGACCTCGCCGCCGGAGAAGGCGAAATTGCCCGGTTTGGCGTCCCCGTGCACAAGTGTGACCTTCGGGTACGGCGCGGGCTCGGCGGCGAGCAGGGCCTCGTGCAGCCGCTCCAGGGCGGGCAGGCGGTCGCGCTTGACCCGGTTCATCTCCGCGGCCCAGTGCACGAGCTCGCGGTCCAGATGGTCCGAGCCGTCGTCGAGGGTGTCCAGCCCGGTCCGTCTCAGGTCGACCGTGTGGATGGCGGCCAGCTGTTCGACCAGGCTCTGACACATTCGCACCACAGCACGGTCGGCGTCGGGCGGCGGCTCCATTTCGTAGACGTCGCCGTCGACGCGTTCCATGACGAAGAACGGCCTGCCGAGGATGTCGCCGGTGGGCTCGAGCCACAGCGCTCGCGGCACGCGGACCGGGGTTTCGGCCAGGGCTCGCAAAATCCGGAACTGGCGCGCCAGGTCGTAGGGCTCCAACAGCGCCGGTGGCCGCGGGCGCAGCCGCAACACGACGTCCTGGTGGTCGTCGCGCCCATCCGTGCGGGTGACGACGCGCAGTGTCATCATCTCGGCCGAGTGCCCGAAGCTCACCCGGTCGACGCCCTCGAGACGGACGTCGTCGGCGTCCGGCAGCTGCGTGCGCAGCCAGCCACCGAGCCGCCGTTGCAACTCATCGCCCAGCGTCATTGGCGCACCCCCGCGTCATCCGCGGGCAGTCGATCGACCGGGGTTTTGTCCTGGGTGAATGCGGACATGTCCATCGCCGCCCAGTTGGGGTAACGGCGATAACCCTGGCCGCCCAGCAGCAATTCGAAGATGCCCCAACCGGTCTCGCCACCCCGTTCGAACCGCATCAGCTGGTCCAGGGCCATCGACTTGCCCTCTGTCTCGGTCAGCTGCTCGGGATCGCTGCTGTCCCAGGTGAAATGGATGAAGTATGCGCCGCCGCCCAGGTCCTCGTACTGGCAGTGCGCCATCGGCAGCCCGTAATAGGCGTTGACCTCGAGGTGCGGCGCCTCGGCGATCACCCGATGGGCCTCGCCGTCCTCATCGGTGAAGACGAGCACCGCGCGGGTGGGCCGCTTGCGGTCGCCGTCGAATTCGACCTCGTGGGAGATCTTGACGAATCGCTTCGACAAGGTCCCGTCGGCATGCGTGATGCCGCCGTCGACGTAATTGACCGCGCCATCGGAGGATTCGATGATCCACGCTTCGATGGCATGGTCGCCGAAGCCGGCGTCGAGCCACAGCCAGAAGTCGATCTTGTCGGAGATCCGCACCCCGAAGGTCCGGTCACGTCCGCCGTGGAAGCCGTCGACGCTGATGCGTTCCCCGTCGATCTGCACCCAACCACTCCACCGGCCGGGTTCTTTCATGTGGTACATGTCCGCGAGCAGTTCGCCGTTCTTGCCATGCACTTTCATGGGCAACAACTCCCACATCGGGGCGGTGGGTTCGTAATAGAGTTCCCATTCGATTCCGGAGTTGTTGGGCCCGATGTCCAATCGCCACTTCTTCAGCGGCTCGACGCAGGTCCAGCGCATCGGCCCGGCGCGCAGCTCGGCGCGGTCATCGCCTGATAACGGCCGACCGGACAACAGGTCCCAGTGCCGGCCGTCGGCGAGGCTGACCTTGACGTAACCCAACCCGCTGGCGGTGTTCGGGTTGTTGCCGTAGCCGCTGGCCAACAGCATGGTGCCGTCCGGCGACGCGGCGAAGAAGTAGCACCGATCCGACCACGTCGGATCGGTGTCGTGCACCTGGTCGAACGTCGTCGGCAGCTGGTGGGTGAAAGACTCGTCCGCCGCGGAGTACCCCATCGATGGCCCTTTCTGGCTCGCTGACACGTTGTGCTGCAGGAGGATTCGTTAGCGGCTCAGGCTGGGCCGGATTCTGCTCGCGTCAGATAACAAAGCAGCACAACGCATCCCGTAACATCGCCGCCATGGAACCGAGCCGGCGCTGGGGCGACGACCGCGCGATCCTCGATGACGAGGAGGCCCGTCGACGAATCCTGGATGCCGCCGGCCGCTGCATCGTCCGGCGCGGCAACACCCAGTTCCGGATGGGCGAGGTGGCCGACGAGGCCGGCGTCTCGCGGTCGACGGTGTACCGGTATTTCCCGGGCCGCGATGACGTCCTGCTGGGCCTGATGCTGTCGCGTGTGGACAGCGCGCTCGCCGAGTTGGTGCGCTCGCTGCCCGCCCCGGACGACCCGGTTCGATCGGTGCCGGAGATGGTGCTGGCGCGGGTGGAATCGGTGGACGGCAACGCGCTGAACGAAGCGTTGTTCGCCGCCGAGAGCACCGCGGTGGCGTCGGCGCTCGAGAAGGGTTCCGAACCGATCGTGGAGCTGCTGCTGCGGCATTACGGGCCGCTGTTGGACCGATGGAAAGCGGCGGGGCTGCTCTACCCCGACGTCGATTTCCGGTCGATCGTCCAGTGGTTGCACACCGCGACGCTGTTTCTGCTGGCGCCCTCGTGGCGATTTCGCCCCGCCGCGGACAAACGAGAATTCGTCGAGCAGTTCGTGGTGAGGGCCTTGGTGCCACAGATCAGACAATAATCGTATATTGTCTGATGTCCAGACGTTCGATCGATTTTGTCCGACGCCGCTGGTGTTAAGCGCGCAGCACTGCGGCCGGCTCGCAAATCAGGATGGATGGACATGAAAACTCCTGTGGGACAAGCATTTTCCATCCTCGGCTTAGCCGCTCACCTGGGCCGCGGTGCCGGGCGGGTGGCCACCGACGCGGTGGTCGGAGGCCGATTCGGCCTGCCACGGACGGTCGAGGACATCGACCCCGCCACCCTGTCCCGGGTCATGGGGACCACCGTTCGATCCATCCGCGTGCTGAGCCGCGACGCCGGCACCTCCTCGCGTGGCCGGCTGGTACTGACCGGCAGGGAGGTCCCCGACTCGGTGTTCGTCAAGGTCGCGGCGCAGGCCGCCGCCACCCGGCTGATGGGCGAACTCGGACGCCTGGGACACACCGAGGTCCGCTTCTACCGGGAGCTCGCGCCGCAGGTCATCGGCGTCCCCTACTGCCACGGCACGGCGTTCGACCCGTGGACCGGCCGATACCTGCTGGTCCTCGAGGACCTGCCAGCGGAGTCGTGCGAGTTCCCCGACACGCTGCACCCGCTGTCGGCCGACCAGGCCGGCCTGATCGTCGAGCTGCTTGCCGAACTGCACGCCACCTTCTGGGGGCGGCTGCCGCGCGACGGGCGCGGGCCAATGGGCTGGCTGTACACCCCGTCGGGCGACGTCACGTCGCTGTTGACCGGGTCGCTCATGCACACCTCCATCAAGCGGCTGGCCGAGCGGACCACGATCCCGGTGGAAAACGGCAAGTTCATCGCCGACAACTACCGCGCCGTCGCGGCGCTCATCGACACTCCCCCACATACCGTCATGCACGGCGATGCCCACCCGGGCAACATGTACTTCCACGGCGGCAAGGCCGGGCTGCTGGACTGGCAGGCGGTGCGCCGTGGACACCCGTCGCGCGAACTGGCCTACACCCTGATCACCAGCCTGACGCCGGAGGACCGCCAGGCCAACCAGCGCGAACTCCTCGACGACTACCGGCGGGCGCAGATCGCCGCCGGCGGACCCGCGCTGGACCGCGACGACCTGTGGCTGCGGTTCCGCCAGGCCGCGTTGTACGCATACGTCGCCCCGCTGATCACCACCGGGATGGGTGGCATGCAGCTCGAAGACATTGCGATGGAAGGCCTGCGGCGCGGCGTCGCGGCACTCGATGATCTGGAAACCGTCGACGCCCTGAAGGGCTCGCTCTGACGGCGGACCAATTCGGCCGGGGCTATTGCCTTCGTCGCGCCAAGAGTTACGCTACCTACCGTAGCGAAATCCGGCGTGCCTCGCGCTCAGCCCGTCAGGGACAGCCCGCGACCCGGCGAAGGGAAGTCTCATGTTCGACCTGAAGATCATCGGTGGCACGGTCGTCGACGGCACGGGCGCGCAACGCTTTCCCGCCGACATCGGCATCAAGGACGGCAAGATCGTCGACGTCGTTCGCCGCTCCGCCGACGGCCCCACGCTGACCGGCGAGGCGGCCGAAACCATCGATGCGACAGGTCGCGTGGTGGCGCCCGGATTCGTCGACATCCACACCCACTACGACGGTCAGGTCAGCTGGGACAGCCTGCTGGAGCCCTCCAGCGGCCACGGCGTGACCACGATCGTGACCGGCAACTGCGGCGTCGGCTTCGCGCCCGTGCGGCCCGGCACCGAGCAGTGGCTGATCGAGCTGATGGAGGGCGTCGAGGACATCCCCGGGACCGCGTTGACCGAGGGCATCACCTGGGGATGGGAGACCTACCCGGAGTACCTTGACGCGGTCGACAAGCAGAAGTTCGCCGTCGACGTCGGCAGCCAGGTCGCGCACGGCGCCGTCCGCGCCTACGCCATGGGCGAGCGGGGCGCGCGCAACGAACCGGCCACCCCCGAGGACATCGAGGCGATGGGCCGGCTGGTCCGCGAGGCGATCGAGGCCGGGGCGCTCGGCTTCTCCACGTCGCGCACGATGGGCCACCGCGCGATGGACGGTGAGCCGGTGCCGGGCACCTTCGCCGCCGAGGAAGAGCTGTTCGGCCTCGGCCGCGCGATGGCGGCCGGCGGCCACGCGGTGTTCGAGCTGGCCCCGCAGGGCGCCGCGGGCGAGGACATCATCGGCCCGAAAAAGGAACTGGACTGGATGCGGCGACTGAGCGGCGAGATCGACCGGCCGGTGTCCTTCGCGCTGATCCAGGTGGACGCCGACCCGAAGCTGTGGCGGGAGATGCTGGACTTGTCCGCGGACGCGCACGCCGCGGGCGCCCGCCTCTACCCGCAGATCGCGGCGCGCCCCTTCGGCATGATGATCGGCTTCCAAGGTCATCACGGGTTCAGCCACCGGCCCACCTATCGCCGGCTGAAGGCCGAATGCAGCCGCGACGAGCTCGCACAGCGGCTGGCCGACCCCGCCGTGAAGGCGGCGATCCTCGCCGAGGACGACCTGCCCCCCGACCCCACATTGTTGTTCGACGGCATGTTCGCCCTGGTGCAGCACTCGCTGGGACGGCTGTATGCCCTGGGCAATCCGCCGGACTACGAGCCCACCCCGGACCGCACCGTCGCGGCCATCGCCGAGGCCCGCGGCGAGGACCCGTTGTCCACCCTGTACGACCTCATGCTGGAGTCGAACGCGACCAACATGCTGATGCTGCCGCTGTTCAACTACGCCGACGGCAACCACGACGCGATCCGCGAGATGATGCTGCACCCCGCCGGCGTTCTCGGGCTATCCGACGGCGGGGCCCACTGCGGGATGATCTGCGACGCTTCCTATCCCACGTTCCTGCTCACGCACTGGGCGCGGGACCGGCACCGCGGCGAGAAGCTGTCGCTGGAGTACGTGATCCGCAAGCAAGCCCGCGACACCGCGCACCTGTTCGGTCTGACCGACCGCGGCACCATCGAACCGGGCAAGAAGGCCGACATCAACGTCATCGACATGGACGCGCTGACACTGCATCCGGCCGCGATGGCGTTCGACCTGCCCGCCGGCGGCAACCGAATCCTGCAGGGGGCCAGCGGTTATGCCGCGACCATCGTCAGCGGAACGGTGACCCGCCGCAACGACGTCGACACCGGGGCGCGCCCCGGCCGCCTGGTCCGCGGAGCGCGTTAATAGCTCCCGCGATGGCGACGGCGGCCGGCAATCCGGCGCGGACCCGCGACGAGGACGCCATCGGCGCCCCGCCGGAGTGCCCGACGCTGGTGCCCGCCGAGCGTTACTACTCCCCGGCCTTCGCGACGCTCGAGTCGCAGCGGATGTGGCCGAGGGTGTGGCAGCTGGCCTGCATGCTCGACCACGTCGCGGCGCCCGGTGATTATTTCGAATACCGCTGCGGCCCCTATGGGGTGCTCATCGTCCGTGACGACGACGGGGTGCTCCGCGCGTTCCAGAACGTCTGCCGGCACCGCGGCAATTCGCTGTGCACCGGATCGGGTTCGGGCCTGCACGAACTCAAATGCGGCTATCACGGCTGGACGTGGGACCTGGCCGGCGCGCTCAAACGGGTGCCCAACCGCAAGGGCTTCGGCGCGCTGCGCATGTCCGACTTTCCGCTGCTACCGGCGCGCGTCGACACCTGGGCGGGGCTCGTCTTCGTCACCCTCGACGCGGGCGCGGTGTCCCTGATCGAGTACCTGGAGGCGGTGCCCGACGACATCGCCTGGTGCCACCTGGAGGATTTCCACTGCTATGCCACCCTGACCGTCGAGGTCGACGCCAACTGGAAAACGATCGCCGACGGATACAGCGAGACCTACCACATCCAGACCCTGCATCCCGAACTGCTGCGCTGCGTCGACGACATCCATGCACCGCAACGGATTTGGGGGCACACCGGGAAATCGGACCAGCCCTACGGTGTGCAGAGCCCACGGTTTGACGGTGCGCTGAGCGACGAAGAGGTCTGGGACGCCTACGTCTATACGCAGGGCGCGCTGATGGGCGCGGCCGAAGGCACCCCCTTCCCCGCCGCGGAACGCCGGCCCGGGCAGACGGTTGCCGACCTGATCGCCGACCGAACGCGGGCGTTCGCCGCAACCCGCGGCGTGGATCTCAACTGGGCTGACACCGATCGAATGACCCGATTGCATCAGTACAACGTGTTTCCTAACATGACGCTCCTCGCCAACGCCGACCACCTGACCGTGATGTGCGCGCGCCCCGCCGCCGACCCGTCCCCCGACAAGGGCGAGCTGGTCATGTTCTTGATGACCCGAATGCCGCCGGGCGCGCCGCACACCAAGCCGACGGATGTCCGCATGGCCGCCGAGTCGGCCGAGCCCGGGGTGGTGCTCACCCAAGACATCGCGGTGCTGCCCGGCTTGCAGCGCGGCATGCACCAGCCCGGCTTCACTCACTTGGTGCTGTCCAGCGAGGAGCGCCGCGTGATCAACATGCATCGCAACCTGGAGCGCTATCTCGACCTGCCGGCCTCCCAGCAAATGAGCGGCGGCGCGGCGAAGTGATCTGTCCCAACATAATTCGTGTTCGCAGCGCAAAAGTGGCGCCGGGCGATTTAGAATCCCGCTTGTGATGACCCCGTCTTACCCCTGGGGGGACGATCGAGGGCAACTTGCGCGGCGGCTTCGGCTGCCATATGAATCGCTCCGCCGGCGGCGGGCGCTACGTCTGAGCCAGAGCTTCGAGCGGGTGGGCGTTCGAACGGCACCGGAGCGATTACGCCAAATGCTGGAGGGCGCGCCGCTGGCCGCCCACGAGCTGATGAACGTGAACTTCGCGCTGATCGCGATCCGGCTCGACCGCGAATTGCGTGCCGCGCGCTACAAGAGGCTCAGGCAACGCGGTACCCGGTCGCTGATGCTCGCCGGCCTGATCATGGTGGTGCTCAACTTCCTCATGTGCATGGCCTACGTCATGCTGAACCTGGCCGAGCAATCGGCGCCGCTGTAGGTCTTCAGCGGGGGGCGACGATGCCGTTGTCGTAGGCGTAGACGATCGCGGCGGCACGGTCGCGCAGATCGAGCTTCCCGAATATCCGGCCGATGTGGCTCTTGACCGTGACGCCCGAGATGCACAGTTGATTCGCGATCTCCGTGTTGGACAGGCCCTGTCCGATCAACGTCAACACGTCGAGTTCGCGGGTGGTGAGCTCACCGATCGCCGTGCCGCGCGGCCCGGGAGCGGCCTTGCGGTAGGTGGTCAACACCCGCGAGGTCACCGCGGGATCGAGATAGCTGTCGCCCCTGGCGACGGCCCGCACCGCGCGGATCAACTCCTCGGCCGACGAGTCCTTGAGCACGAAGCCGGCCGCACCGGCGCGCAGCGCCCCCGATAACAGCTCGTCCTCGTTGAAGGTGGTCAGCGCCAGCACCGGCGGCCTGCCACCCAGCCTGCGCGTCGCCTCGATGCCGTCGACGCGGCGCATCCGCAGGTCCATCACGACGACGTCGGGCCGGTGCTCGGCCACCGCGGCGGGCACCTCGTCTCCGTCGGCGCACTCGGCCACGATGACGAAACCGTCCTTGCGGCGCAGGATCCGGCGCAGGCCCGACCGCACCAGGTCCTGGTCATCGACGAGCAGCACAGCGACCTCGGGGACGGTGTCGATCACGCCCTGCACCACCCTGGCCGCCAGGCGGTATCGCCTTCCTGCAGCGGTATTTCGGCGCACACCGACCACCCGTCGCGGGTGGGGCCGACGTC
>NZ_LZMG01000087.1:0-43035 GCF_001673615.1 Mycobacterium sp. 1245499.0 | reverse complement strand
GCAGGCGTACTGGATCGTCCCGGGCGGGTCGGCAGGCACGGTCGGGAAGTATGTCGGCGACGCCAATGCCGCCGGCGCCATCCCGGTGCTGGCGATTTATGGCATCCCGCACCGCGACTGTGGCAGTTTCGCCGCCGGCGGCATGGGCTCGGCCGACGCCTACCGCTCGTGGATCGACGGCATCGCATCCGGTGTGGGGGCTTCGCGAGTGGCGATCGTCGTCGAACCCGATGCGCTGGCCATGGCCGACTGCCTGTCCGGTGATGCGCGCCAGGAACGCTTCGACCTGATCCGCTACGCCGTCGACACTTTCACCCGCGATCCGAACGCGGCCGTGTACGTCGACGCGGGTCACTTGCGTTGGCACAGCGCCGACGACATGGCCGCCCGGCTCAATCAGGCCGGCGTCGGCCACGCGCGGGGTTTCAGCATCAACACCGCGAACTTCTTCACCACCGAGGACGAAATCGGTTATGGCGAGGCCATTTCGGGCCTCACGAATGGCTCGCACTACGTGATCGACACGTCGCGCAACGGTGCGGGACCGGCCCCGGACTCCGACCTCAACTGGTGCAACCCCAGCGGCCGAGCACTGGGCACTCCGCCGACCGCCAGCACCGCGGGCGCACACGCCGACGCCTACCTGTGGATCAAGCGCCCCGGCGAATCGGACGGAACATGCGGCAAGGGTGATCCGCCGGCCGGCAACTTCGTGAATCAATACGCAATCGATCTGGCCCGCAACGCCGGTCACTGAGCGCCGCGAATCGATTTGCGATTCGTGATCGTTCTTGGTTGAAAATGGGTAACATTTAGATACCGAAAACAGCAAAGCGAGCGCGCGACAAGAGGCATCATGGCCAGCAAGGTCGAGATCATCGCCGTCTTCGCGATCTGTACTGCCTTCATCACGGCTCCCGGCGCCCTGTCCGGATTCGTGGCGCACGCCGACGATTCGGGGACCGCGCTGTACAGCGGTATCAACCAGCTTCGCCCGGGATGCGGGCCGATCAGCGACGACCCGCGCTTGACCGAAGCCGCCCAGCGCCATGCCGATGACATGTTGCGCAACGGGGTCAGCGGCCACATCGGGTCGGACGGCTCATCACCGCAGGCGCGCATCACCGCTGCGGGTTATCGGAGCAGGTACTCGGGTGAAATCGTCTTCTGGGGCACCGGATCCGCCGCGACCCCGAAGGAAGCGCTCGACATGTGGATGCAGAGTCCACCGCACCGAGACATCATTTTGAACTGCGCGTATAACGCGGGCGGCTTCGCCACCGCCTGGGACGGCAACAAGATGACCGCCGTCGGGGATTTCGCGGCGTCGTAAAACCTTGTACCAAGCTTTTTTCGAGTCGTAACTTCTGTCGCTATGCCCGGCGACTGTGTTGCCGCCACGCTCGAGCGGTACTCACACGTGGGGCAGCCACCCAGATCCCTTCGGCGACAGCACGAAGCCACGGCCTTGCGGGTCCTTGCACGCGGTCGTGCCTGAGTTGTCGACCCCGCAGATGATGCCGTTCACCGTGATGGAATGGCCCGGAGGCAGCGTTTTGACTGGCTGTCCGTCGATCACGCGTGATGGTTCACCCTCATTCGTCTGCTTCAGCCCAGTGGTGGTTCCGATCCAATTGACTCCGGTGATTCCCGCGTCGGGATTTGAAGGCGCGGGAGGGATCCCGGGCAGGTTGTTGCCAGTGCACTGTGCTTGGTCGGGCATGTAGTTGCAGACGACCCCATCGGGAGTGAGGAAATACACCGTGGGCAGGGGCGGCCGGCCAGGGTTGGAAACGTCGATCGTGTAGTCGCGGACGTTCACTGGTGCGTCTGCGCTCAGATCGGGAAATCGAGGTGGGTCGGCGTGCGCCGTGCAGGCAACTAACAACGTAGCTCCGGCGAGTGTCGTGACGCCGACCAGTTTGTTGATGGCCATATGCATCCAATCGGTTCAGGCGGGTCAGTGATAGGGGCTAAGTTGAAACTCTCGGGTGTTATACGGAGTACCGAACGGCACGCCGCTCGCATCCTTAAGCGTATTCCATTGACTTCCAAATAATTTCAAATCGTCGAGCGTTGATCCGGGCAGGATATATCCACCGTACGGTTGTGGGATGAACTTCGGGCCTCCTGGGTCGCCATTCTGCGCAACGAGGGTTGTGGGCACGTTCGCACTAAACATTTCGGTCGGGTTGGCTCCTACCCGCACTTCAATACTTCCCTTATGCGCGTCTACGTTAAAGCCAGATAAGACGGGCTTCCCGCCGATTTCTCGAAAGCTCAGCTCCCCGTAACGGTTCGGGGTTACCTGTACGGCCTGCTGTCCGGGCTTTCCCCAGTCGTTCCCGTTCCACGGCTGCCAGGTTGAACGATCGAACACGTTGCCGGGATCCGCGCGGTACATGGTGATGCCTCGGCTGCGGTCGAAGGAATCGGCGGCGATGTAGACCTTGCCGTCAGTACCCTTATAGCCGCTGACCTGTGTGGGCGCTTCGCCCGCGCCCCGAAACGACCCCGGCACCATGGCCCACCCCTTACCGGGGTCACCATTAACCTCGACCAGCCACGAAGCCACGGGTTTCAAGTCACCCTGAGTGCCCGTCACCATCATGTAGGTTTTGTCGCCGAGCGTGATCGTCCCAGCTGGCAGGGTGTCGGTAACCCCCTTCGCTTCCGTTGGGATGGGAAATAGCTCGCGACCGCTACCTTCTGCTCCCGTCAATGGCGCCCCGAAATGCGGGCGTCCATCGGCATCGAAGGTCACTGGAACGGCGACAGATCGATAGTGCTCGCCCTCACCGACCTTATTGCCGGAGAACGAATCACCAAAGATAGCGAGGTACTTCCCGGGCTGCCCGGGTACCTCGACGACTTCCCCCAAGTCGGCCGCCCCAATTCCTGGGATGCCGGGAATGCCGCCGGTGCCGGCGATCGGACCGAGATCTCTTACCTCACCGGGTTTCAGTGGGCTTTCGATCCAACCGTCTACGGCTTTCGGGATGTCGTAACCGTCGGCATGCAGAGCGCTCATCGATTTCCGTAAGGTGTCCGAGTAGGCGTTGCGAATTGAATTCATCTGCTTGACGGCTTCGCGGACGTCGTCCGCGGCCTGGGCGTGCGCAGCGTCCCTCAGCTTCTCTAATTTGTCGCGTTCCGACGCGGAGAGTTCGAATGTCAGGTCATGATTTATCGCGTGGATGAGTCTGTCGAGTCCCCGCAGCTCGCTGTCCAGCAGGGCGATCTCTTGAGCCCCTTGCTTTTGCGCATCGGCCAACGCGGCGGCGATGGATTCCAGATCGGCGCCGATCTTCGGTAGTCGCTCAGACTGTGCACCAAGGGATTTGGTGACTCGTTGGACTTCGTCGGAGTCATTGATCGGGTGACCACCGTCCTGGTGGTTCCAAGCGGCGGCAAAGCGTTTCCGCGCGTCTTCGAAGGCGTGGTCGGCTTCGGCGGTGTGCCGACCGGCACCGTGAAAGGCCTCCGCCAAACGGTCGATCTGAAACGGGCTGCCGGCCTGCAGGCTCTGATTGATCGCCCATGGATCGCCGCCGCCCGCCGCGATCAGTTCTGCTTCGGTGAAATTTTCCCACGTCATGACGCCGCCAGTAGCCGACCAACACCGACGACCATCGCCGCCCCCTTCTGAGCAGGTATAACCCTACTACCGGACGGACTGTGGCGGGCGGGCGTTGATCGACTTCAGCGAAGGGTTACCCCGGCCGCAACCCTGATCAGGTCTGGCTACCGGCCAGCTTTCGCACCGTCAGCGCTTCGATGTCTTGAAACGGGCGTCCCTCGGGCCGGATCAGGTCGTGGAACCACACCTTGGGGACCGAGGTGTACGGGTGATCCCATGAGTCCCAGGGGAAGTAGGTCTGCGTTTTGCCGGCCACCAGGCCCCAGTTGATGGCGCCGACGTTGTGGCGCTTGGCAACCGGCAGGATCGATTCGACGGTGCTGCCCTGGGGGCGCGCCATGTACTCGGTGCACAGAATCGGCCGGCCCAGCGGGGTGAGTTCGTTGATCCGATTTTCGAACCCCGAAGGCCCGGCGTAGGAGTGGAAGGTGATCACGTCGGCGTTGGCAAGCTGGATGTCGCTGATCGCGCTACGCCCCTGAGCTTGCCCCCAATCCCCCTGCCACACACCGCTTGCCAACGCCGACGTGATCACCTTCCACTCCTACGCCGGGCCTTCGGGGTTCGAAAATCGGATCAACGAACTCACCCCGCTGGGCCGGCCGATTCTGTGCACCGAGTACATGGCGCGCGGGATTGTCGGGCTCGTTCCACAGGTCCCAGCCCAAAACCCGGTTGTCGTTGCGGAATTGGGTCATCACCGCGGTGACGTAGTCGCGCATGACCGGGACGTAGCGAGGGTCGCCGAGTCGTTCGGCGCCCGGGCTCTGCGCCCACCCCGAGTTGTGCACGCCGGGCCTGGGCGCGCGCTGGCGCCCCGCGCGTGGATGCGGATCCCAACAGGAATCGAAGAACACGAACAGCGGTTTGATGCGGTGGCGCGCGGCGATGTCGACGAATTGCCCTAGGCGCGTTTGGAAGCCACGCTGGTCGGCGGCCCACAGCTGATCATGAAGGAACACCCGCGCGGTGTTGTGGCCGTAGAACTGGGCCCAGCCGAGTTCGGTGTCGATGCGCCGCGGATCGAAGGTATCGGGCTGGAACATCTCGAGCTGGTTGATGGCGTTCGCCGGAATGTAGTTCGCTCCGACGAGCCAGCCCTGCGCTTGATACCAACGGCTCGCGCGCTCGGGTGACCACCGGCCCGCTTCCTCCGCGGAGGCCCGAGGTGCCCGAGCAACGGCGGCGCCCGCCGCCAGTAACAGAGGGAGTTTCAGGGCCGTACGTCGTTCCACGATGTGACGATAAGTTTTCGGGACGATTTCCTCGGGATTTGCTCAGCGCGTCGCGACAGGTTCGTTGTCGGCACCGTCGCACGGCCAAGTTCGCCCGCGATCGTGACCAATCCGTGACCACTACCACCGGCGCGCCCTGGATCGTGGCGAAGTCGTCCAGGTTAAAATCTGGGCCCAACGCAAGCCAAAAGTGTTGGCGGACAGTTGAAAACGTTGTCCAACTCAGGCGCCTAACGCAGCTTGCGACCGTACTTGTCTTTGACGCTGCCCGTGAAGATCATGATCGCGTCGACGATGGCCCAGACGGTGACGCCGAGCAGGACCGGAAATCCGAGAAAACAAAAGAGGCTGAAGAGAACCCCGAACAGCCCCAGGCACAGCTGCGCGACCGCGATCTGCGTCGAGTCGATATAGAAGCGGCCGATACCGAACACGCCGAAGAACAGCTGAAGTAAGCCGGCGGTGGTCGCAAACTTGTCGGACAGCGCCTGCCCGGTCACCGGATCGCGGCCGTACGGCGCCTGGGGGTCGCCGTATCCGGGATAGCCGGGATACCCCGGGAAGCCGGGGTAGGGCTGCGGGAGCGGATATCCCTGCGGAGGCTGCCATCCCCAGGGTGGCTCACCGGGCGGATTTCCGGGTTGGTTGGGCGGCGTCGACATCGATTCGAGTTAACACGCCCGATGCCCGGGCGTCCACACGGGCACCCGATGGGTCCGTCACGCGAAAACCCGACGAAGCAGTCGGCAGATTTTCTTCAAACTTCACCCTCGAGAGCGCAATACTGAACGGGTGCCAGATCGAAACGTGCTTGGCGGCCCGCTGGAACCGTGCGGCACGGACCCGCTGACCGGTTTCTATCGCGACGGCTGTTGCTCGACCGGTCCACAGGATCTCGGGCGGCACACGATCTGTGCGGTGATGACCGCCGAATTCCTCGAGCACCAGCGCTCGATCGGCAATGACCTGTTGACGCCGGTGCCCGAGTACAGGTTCCCCGGTCTGCTGCCCGGCGACCGTTGGTGCGTGACCGCGCTGAACTGGCTGCACGCCCACCACGACGGTTGTGCCGCCCCGGTGGTGTTGGCCGCGACGCACGAGAGCACCCTCGAGGTGGTGCCCCTGGAGGCGCTGCAAGAACACAAGGTCGACGTCCCCGACGATCTGGCCAACCTCTAGCGCCGGCCGGGCGCGGCGAGGTGGATGCACGACGGATCTGCGCCGCGGCTAGCGTCTGTGTCGTCTTTCTCACCTGATGCGTCGGAGAGGGGTTGCGGTGGGTTCCGCGGTTGACGACATCGACTTCGACGACCTGACGGCGCCCCGACTGACCGACGTGCAGCGCCAGATCCTGGAATTCACCGAAGCCAAGCCCGTCGATCTGGACATCGATCGGATGCTCGCCGAGGCCATCGAGCAGACCGGCCTGCCGGCCGGAACCGCCGACCTCGACGACACCGACGGCTTCGCCGACCGGCTGCGGGCGCACGTCGGGGCCATCGAAGCCGACGACGCGCTGCGCCAGCTCACCCGCGGATCGCTGCGCCAACGTGTCGTGCGCCTGCTCCGCAACCGGCTATCGCTCACCGAACTCATCCGGCGCTATCCCGAAATAGAATCTATCCCGATCGAAAAACCGTTCATCGTCGTCGGGATGCCGCGTTCGGGCACCACACATCTGGTGAATCTCATTGCCTCCGACCCGCGCCGGCGCGCGCTGCCGTATTGGGAGAGCCAGGATCCCATTCCCGCGCTGGGGCAGGGCCCCGACATCTTCGGCGTCGATCCCCGCTATGCCCGCGCGAAAGCGGAACATGATGCGCTGATGGCGAGTGCACCCGTGGTGGCCGCGATGCATGACCGTTTTCCCGAGGCGATCGAGGAGGAAGTGGAGCTTCTCGACCTCGACATGGCCTCGTACGTGCTCGAATGGCATGCGCGCGTGCCCGATTGGCGCGACTATTACTTGGGCCTCGACCAAACTCGGCACTACGCGTACATGAAGAAGGTGCTGCAGGCGCTGACCTTCCTGCGCGGTCCACGGACATGGGTGCTCAAGAGTCCCCAGCACTGCGAGCAGCTCGGCCCGTTGATGGCGACGTTTCCCGACGCGACGGTAGCCTTCACGCACCGCGACCCCGCCGCGGTGATCCAGTCGGCGATCACCATGATGGCGTACTCGGATCGGTTGCGCCGCAGCAGCATTGACCCGCAGTGGCTGCTGGACTATTGGACCGACCGCGTGTATCGACTCCTCAGCGCATGCGTGCGCGACCGCCATCTGGTGGCGCCCGAACGCAGCATCGACATCAACTTCCACCAGCTGGGCGGCAACGAGACGCCGGTGCTCGAAAAGCTGTACCAGCGTGCCGGCGTGGAGCTGCCGCCCAAGGTACGCGAACGGTTCCAGCGCTACCTGGACGGTAATCCACGGGGAAAACACGGCCGCATCCACTATGAACTGCAGCGGCACTTCGGCACCTCCGCCGACGAACTGCGCAGCCGTTTCGGCTTCTACCTCGATAAGTTCGACGTCCGTCCCGAATAAAAGGAGTCACCAGCGATGTCCGAACCGGTCTATCGGAGCCGGCCGGGCGCCGACTCGATGCGCCCGGCGTCCGCCGAGAGGGCCGAGGAGATCGCCCCGGGCCTGTGGTGTTCGCCGGGCCTGTCCAACTCGTATCTGCTCACCACGACCGAGGGTCGGGTGGTCATCAACACCGGGATGGGCTTCGAGGGGCCGGTGCATCGCGCCAACTTCGACGCCGTCGACCCGTCGCCGGTGCGCTACATCATCTTCACGCAGGGCCACGTCGATCACGTCGGCGGCCTGGACAGCGTGCGTGATCCCGACACGATCGTTGTCGCGCAGGCGAACTGGAAGAGCTGGCGCGACGACAACGACCGGCTGATCCCGTATCGGGCCAGCCGCAGCGCTTTCGCATTCAAAGACACGTTGGCCACCGGCATTCAGGCCATCCAACGGCGCCTGGGGACGTCGCGGCTGGCGGGCCAGAGCGTGCCGGTGGTCGACATCGATTTCGAAGACACCCTGCGCCTGGAAATCGGCGGCCGGCGAATGGAACTGATTTCGGTGCCCGGTGGAGAGACCACCGACTCCCTCGTGGTATGGCTGCCCAACGAGCGGATCTGCCTGTGTGGAAACACCTTTGGTCCGCTGATCGGGCACATTCCCAACCTGGTCACCATGCGCGGCGATCGGTATCGGGACGCGTTGACGGCGATCGCGTCGGTGGACAGGGTGCGGGACCTGCAGGCCGACCTGCTGGTGACCGGGCACTTCGAGCCCGTCCAGGGCGCCGAGCGCATCGACCGAGAGCTCACGAGGCTGCGAAACGCCATCCAGTACATCCACGACCAAACCGTTGACGGGATGAACGCCGGCAAGGATGTTCGCACGTTGATGCGCGAAATCACGCTTCCCGCGGAATACGAAGTGGGACAGGGCTACGGCAAAGTCGCCTGGGACGTGCGGGCAGTCTGGGAGAACTACTCCGGCTGGTTCCACCACGAATCGACCACCGAGCTTTACCCCGTCGGGTTCGATTCCGTCGCCGCCGACGTGGTCGAACTGGCCGGCGCCGATGCGCTACTCGAGCGTGCCCGGGCTCATTTGGCAGCCGATCGTGCGCTGCAGGCCATCCACTTGGCCGAGCTTGTTCCGGGGGATCATCCGGGGGCTCGCGCCGTGTTGCGCGACGCCCATGAAAAACTTCTCGCCAGCAGCACGAACTTCTGGGAGAGTGCCTGGCTGCGCAACCAGATAGCGAGGAACACATGACGGCATTCGCGTTACGGCCCGAGGACTTCTACCACACCGGCATCATCGTGCCCGACCTCGACGCGGCGATGGCAAGGCTGAGCGCGCTGGCCGGTTACCGGTGGATCACCCCGGTGAGCTACACCTTGCCCTTTCGCACTGCCGGCGGAACCCAAGAGATCACTTCGACTTTCGTCTATTCGCTGCAGGCGCCGCACGTCGAACTGATCAAGGAGGTACCCGGGACGGCCTGGACGGCGGCACCCGGCAACGCGATCCACCACCTCGGCTACTGGACCGACAACCTGGCCGAGAGTGCAAAGATGCTGGAAGACAACGGCTTCAGCTTCGAAGCCACCGCCGACACCGCGGACCCGTCTTCGAACGGCGATCTGGCGCTCTTCGCCTACTACGTCGACGACGCGGGAACCCGAATCGAGATCGTCGACCGCGCGCTGTTCCCGGACTTTCCGGGTTTCCTGCAGGCGGCGGCCGGCCCGGAAGCGTAGCAAGGCGGGCAGATGCTGTTGACGGTGCTGCGCTTCAATTTCGCCTCCCCGCAAGGCGATCCACGCACGCAGGGCAAGCTCTTATCCGCGGCGCTCGAGCTGGGACAGTGGGGAGAGTCCCACGGCATCACGTCCGTCAGCGTCGACGAGCATCACGCGACCGGACACGGGTGGAGCTGCAATCCGATCATGGCCGCGGCGATGTTTTTGGCCCGGACCTCGAAGCTGATCGCGAGCGTCGATTGCGCGTTGGGGCCATTGTGGAATCCGGTGCGACTTGCCGAGGACATCGCCCTCGTGGACAACATGAGCCGCGGACGTCTGCACACAACGGTGGGCCTGGGCTACCGGACGGTCGAATATGACGCTCTCGGAGCCGATTTCAGCCGGCGCGGTGCACTGATGGATGCCCTGCTGGAACGAATGCTCGCCGTGTGGTCGGGTACTGATCCGGAACACGGAATCTGCACCGGCACCTGGTCGCGGCCGCATCCCCCGCTGTACGTCGGGGGTGGCGCACGTGCCACGGCGCGGCGCGCGGCCCGGTTCCGGCTGCCGCTCAGTTTGGCGGACCACCTGCCCGATATCGCCGACTATTACCGCGAGCTGTGTGCGGAGGCGGGCATGTCGCCGTTCATCCTCATGCCGGGGCCGGTCAACCGCGGAATGATCTACCTGCACGAGGACCCCGACCAGGCGTGGGCGGAGCTGGGACAGCATATCCTTTGGGAGGCAGTGACTTACGGCCGGTGGTCCACCGACCAGCGTTCGCTCATGCACCTGCCCGGTGTTCAAACGCTGGACCAGGTCAGGGCGTCGGGACGATACCGCTTCCTCACCCCGGAGCAGCTGATCACGGAGGTGCGCGATGCCGACAACTATGGGCCCCTCGTGATGCACCCCCTGGTCGGCGGCATGCCGGTCGACGAAGCGTGGAAGTCGGTCCAGTTGCTCACCGACCAGGTCTTGCCCGCACTCAGCTGACCGCCTCGAATCGTCAACGCGCGATTGCAAAACCGGAATGCGGGTATGTGAGCTCGAAGCCATGCTCACAGACGAAAAGGGGAGATCCGTTGAGATCTGAGGCGATGATGACGATGACCCTGCTAGGTGGTACCGCCCTGGTGGCGCTGGCGGTCGGTTGTGGTGCGGGCGCGAGTGCAGCGGCAACTCTTCCCGAGGCGCCGCCGACGCCGACATCGTCCAGTCCGGCTCCGCCGGCCCCAGCTGCGCCCGCTCCGCAGCAAGTGCCCTACGGCGGCAGCGGCGAAAGCCCCCCGGCGGGCGGGGGTGGTGCCGCGGGTGGCGCAGGCGGAGGAGCCGGCGGCGGCTGACAGTTGACCGGCGCCCGCGGTTAACCGTCGCGGCGCTGCTCCAGCCAGTCGGCCAGCGAGCGACCCGCGTCCAGGACATGTCGTTCGGCAATGGCGCGCGCACGCTCGGCGTCTTTGTCGCCGAGCGCGTCCAATAGCTCCTGGTGCTCGTCGAGTGAGTGCTTCTCGTGCTCGGGGAACAGGGTGAGGAAATTGCTCGGCACCACCCGGGCGGCCTGTTTGATCTGGTTCATCAGCCGGGGCGAGTGCGCGGCGCGGTGGATCATCTGATGGAAATGCCAGTTCGCCTCGCCGATGCTGTCGTCACCGGATCGAGCGACGACGTCGGCCGCGAGTTCGCGCAGTGTCTCCAGCTCCGGTCGCTCGATCCGTGCGGCCGCCCACGCCGCGGCCTGCCCGGTCAGCACACCGAGGATGGTGAAGCTGTCCAGGACGTCGTCCGGGCTGATGCCGAGCACGGTCACGCCGCTGCGTGGGGCGACCTGGACCAGGCCCTCGAAGGACAGCTCCAGCAGCGCCTCTCGCACGGGGGTGCGGCTGGTCGCGAATTCCTCCGTGATCGCATCGAGGTCGACCCGCGCCCCGGCGGGCAGTGCGCCGGTGAGAATCCGGTCGCGTAGCTCGCGCGCGGCGCGCTCACGGACGGTTCCGGAAATATCGATCCTCGCCACCTGCGCACAATACCAAACGGCAGATCTAGCGTTTGATATCTGAAATATCAGATGTTACGTTTCAAAAATGCGCACCGACAAGATGGCGCTCGTCGCCTTCATGCAGGCCGGCAGCACTTCCGTCTACGCGGGCTCCTGGCGGCATCCCGCAACCGAGCACCGATACCTGGACGCCTCCTACTACGCCAAGATCGGCCGCCAGCTCGAAGAGGGCTGCTTCGACCTGATGTTCTTCGACGACCGTCTGGCGATGCCCGGCGTCTACGGCGGCTCGGTGGGCGAGGCCGTCCAGTACGGCGCCCGCCCGGTCAAGCTGGACCTCAGCGTGATCCTCGGCGTACTCGCACAGGCCACCTCCAGGATCGGGCTGGGCGCCACCTACTCGACGACCTACTACCAGCCGTTCCACGTCGCGAGAACGTTCGCCTCGCTGGATCACCTGTCGGGCGGCCGCGCCGCGTGGAACGTGGTCACCTCGGTCAACGACAGCGAGGCACAGAACTTCGGCGTCGACGCCCACCTCGGCCACGACGAACGTTACGACCGAGCCGACGAATTCATGGACGTGGTAACCGGGCTGTGGGACACCTGGGAGGACGGCGCCGTTCTGCACGACCGGGTGTCGGGGCAGTACGCGGATCCCACCAAGGTGCACGAGTTGGGCCACGTCGGCCGATTCTTCTCCACGCGCGGGCCGTTGACAGTGCCGCGAACCCCGCAGGGCCGCCCGGTCATCATCCAGGCCGGTTCGTCGGGACGGGGACGCGAATTCGCCTCGCGGTGGGCGGAATTGATCTTCACCGGTGATCCCGGGATCGACGTGGCGCGCAGCCACTACACCGATCAGAAGGACCGCATCGCCGACGCCGGCCGCGATCCCGCCGCGGTTCGCATCTGCCCCATGGCATACGCTGTGGTCGGCGAGTCGGAAGCCCACGCCAAGGAGCGCGAAGCCATGTTCCTGGATGATCTGGTTCATCCGATGGCATCGCTGACGCTCTTGTCGGAATTGATGAATTACGACTTCGCCCAACACGATCTCGACGATCCGGTCACCGACGAACTGCTGGCCTCCGTCTCCGGAATCCGCGGTCTGGTGCAGAACCTGCGCACCCATATCGGCGGGGAAACGGTCACGCTGCGCGACCTCGCCAACCATCGCGCCACCCTGCTGCAGGGCCCCCGTTTCGTGGGCACCGGCCCCCAGGTCGCCGATCAGATGGCGGACTGGTTTCAAACCGGAGCCTGCGACGGATTCGTGCTGGCCGCAACGCATCTGCCCGGGGCGTTCGAAGACGTTGTGCGCATGGTGGTTCCGGAGCTGCAGCGCCGGGGGCTGTTCCGCACCGAGTACGAGGCGTCGACGTTGCGGGAACACCTTGGGCTGCAGCGCCCTTCGTGCGCGCGGGTGGCTGCCGGTGCCAATGCTTGACGGGCTGCGGGTACTCGACCTCGCCACCCTGGCCGCCGCACCCCTGGTGGCGACCTACCTGGGCGAGTTCGGCGCCGACGTGATCAAGGTGGAACAACCCGGGCACGGCGACCCGATCCGCGGCTGGGGCAATCAGCGCGACGGAGTCGGGTTGATGTGGAAGTCGATTTCGCGCAACAAGCGTTCGATCACGCTGGACTTGCGCTGCGCCGAGGGCCAGGCGTTGGTGCGCCGTCTGGTGGCGCGCGCCGACGTCGCCATCTTCAACACCCGCCCCCAGACATTGCGCAAGTGGGGGCTGGACTATGAGAGCCTGCGTGCGGTCAACGACCGGATCGTGATGCTGCACATCACCGGTTACGGATTGAGCGGGCCGAAGAGTGAGCGCCCGGGGTTCGGCACGCTCGGTGAGGCGATGAGCGGATTCGCGCATATCACCGGCCAGGCCGGCGGGCCTCCCACCCTGCCGCCGTTCATGCTGGCCGACGGTGTCGCCTCGCTGAACGCGGCCTACGCGGTGCTGATGGCGCTCTATCACCGTGACGTGCACGGCGGGCCTGGGCAGTTGATCGACGTCAACCTCATCGATCCGCTGGCCCGGCTGCTGGAGCAGACGCTGCTGGGCTACGACCAGTTGGGTCTGGTGCCCGAGCGATCGGGCAACAGATGGGATATCTCCGCGCCGCGCAACACCTATCGCACCGCCGACGACAAGTGGCTGGCAATGTCGGGCAGTTCACCGGCGTTGGCCCTGCGGGTGTTCCGGGCGATCGGCCGCAACGACCTGCTGGCCGACGCGGACTTCTCCGACCCGCAGCGACGGCTGGCCCGGGCCCGGGAGGTCGACGCGGTGGTGGCCGATTGGGTTGCCGCAAAGACTCTTTCGGAAGCGATGGCCATTTTCGACGCCCACGAGGTGGCCGCGGCCCCCGTCTATGACATCGGCGATCTAATCGCCGACGAGCAACTGGCGCATCGGGAGGTGTTCATCACCGTCGAGGACGCCCAGCTGGGAGCCATGAAGGTGCAGGCACCCGTTCCGCGGTTCTCCTCGGCGTCCGGCACGGTCGAGCATCTCGGACCTCGCCTCGGCGAACACAACGCCGAGGTCTATGGCGAACTACTCGGGCTGACCGCCAACGACATTGACGACCTGCACGCCCGCGGCGTGCTGTGACAGAAGGACCTCACTGGTGACCGATCTGCTCCGTCGTTCCGAACTCGCGGTACCCGCGAGCAACGACAACATGTTCGAGAAGGGCGCCCAGTGCGGCGCCGACCTGGTGTTCCTCGATCTCGAAGACGCGGTGCCCGCGGCGTTCAAGGAGGAGTCGCGCGCCAAGGCGATCGCCGCCCTCAACGACATCGACTGGGGCCACACCGCCCGTGCCATCCGGATCAACGGGCTGGACACCCCGTGGTGCCACGACGACGTCGTCGAGGTGGTGACCAAGGCCGGCCAGAACCTGGACACGATCATCATTCCGAAAGCCCGCAGGGCCCGCGACGTGTGGTGGGTGGACGTGCTGCTCACTCAGCTGGAGGCCAAACTCGGCCTGAGCAACCGCATTCGGCTCGAGGTCCTCATCGAAGAGGTCGAAGGCCTGGCCAACGCCGAAGAGATCGCGGCGGCCAGCCCTCGGCTGGATGCCTTGATCTTCGGCGTGGGTGACTTCTCGCTGTCGCAGGGCGCCCGGGTGGACACCAACTTCGTCCCACTCGGCGAATATCCCGGCGAATTCTGGGCTTACGCGCGCAACAAGGTGATCGTGGCCGCCCGCATCGCCGGCATCGACGCGATCGACGCGCCGTATCCCGACTACCGGGACCTGTCGGGCTACGAACGCGACGCGCGGCGCGCGTCGCTGCTCGGCTACACCGGCAAGTGGGCCATCCATCCCGACCAGGTTCCCGTCGCCAACGAGGTCTACGCCCCGACCGCCGACGAAATCGCCCGGGCCGAAGCCAATGTCGCCGCCTACCGGGCGGCCGAGGCCAAGGGCCGCGGTGCCGTCGGGGTGAACGGCGTGCTGGTCGACGCCGCCCACGTGAAGCAGGCCGAACAGACCCTGGCGCGCGCTGCCCTGATCAAGAGCAGCCTCCGGCGCTAGTCGATCACCACCAGAAGGTCGCCGCCCTCGACCTGTGCCGTTTGCGAGACCGCGATTCGCGCGACCTTGCCGGCCTTCGGCGTGGTGACGGCGGCTTCCATCTTCATCGCTTCGATCGTCGCGATCGTCTGGCCGGCTTCGACTTCCTCGCCGACGTCGGTGGTCACCGTCACGACCCCGGCAAAGGGAGCCGCGATGTGGTCCGGGTTGGCGCGGTCGGCCTTTTCGGCCGCCGGCACGTCGGAGGCGATGCTGCGATCGCGCACCACGACCGGGCGTAGCTGACCGTTGAGGATGCACATCACCGTGCGCATGCCACGTTCGTCGGCATCCGAGACGGCCTCTAGGCCGATCAACAGCTCCACACCGCGCTCCAGCTCGACGCGATGCTCGTCGCCGTGGCGTAATCCGTAGAAGAACTGGTTGGCGCTCAGCCGAGAGGTGTCCCCGTACTGTTCGCGATGGTCCTCGAGTTCTTTGGTGGGCCCGGGGAACAGCAGCCGGTTCAGCGCCGCCTGGCGGTCGGCGCCCGGGGTGGCCAACGCCCTTTCGTCGTCGGCCGACAGCTCCTGTTCCGGCTTCGCCGGGCCGCGTCCTTCTAATGCCTTGGTGCGCAACGGTTCGGGCCAGCCGCCGGGCGGGTCACCGAGTTCTCCGCGCAGGAAGCCGATGACGGAGTCCGGGATGTCATAGCGGGCGGGGTCCTCGGCGAAGTCCTGCGCGCTGACGCCGGCGCCCACCAGCGCCAGCGCCAGATCACCGACCACCTTGCTGGACGGGGTGACCTTGACGAGGTGCCCCAGGATGGCATCGGCTCCGGCGTAGGCGTTTTCGATGTCCTCGAACCGGTCACCGAGCCCCAGGGCGATGGCCTGCTGGCGCAGATTCGACAATTGACCACCGGGGATCTCGTGGTGATAGACGCGTCCCGTCGGGGCGGGGAGGCCGGATTCGAAGGGGGCGTACACCTTTCGGAGCGCTTCCCAATACGGCTCCAGGTCACACACCGCGGCCAGTGACAGCCCGGTGTCGTAGGCCGTGTTGGCCGCGGCGGCCACGATCGACGACAGCGCGGGCTGGCTGGTGGTTCCCGCGAGCGGGGCAGCGGCGCCGTCGACGGCGTCGGCCCCGGCGTGCCAGGCTGCCACATAGGTCGCCAGCTGCCCACCCGGGGTGTCGTGGGTGTGCACGTGCACCGGCAGGTCGAATCGGGACTTGAGCGCCGAGACCAGGGTGGTCGCCGCGGGCGCGCGCAACAACCCGGCCATGTCCTTGATCGCCAGCACATGCGCGCCTGCTTCGACGATCTGTTCGGCGAGCTTGAGGTAATAGTCCAGCGTGTAAAGCTTTTCGGCGGGATCGCTGAGATCGCCGGTATAGGACATCGCCACCTCGGCCACCGATGCCCCGGTTTCGCGCACGGCGTCGATGGCCGGCCGCATCGAGTCGACGTTGTTCAACGCGTCGAAGATCCGGAAGATGTCGATGCCCGTTGCCGTCGCTTCCTCGACGAACGCCGTCGTGACCGTCTCCGGATAAGGGGTGTACCCAACGGTGTTGCGTCCGCGTAGCAGCATCTGCAGGCAGATGTTCGGCAACGCCTCGCGCAGCGTTGCCAGCCGCTCCCAGGGGTCTTCCTTCAGGAACCGCAGCGCGACATCGTACGTGGCACCGCCCCAGCACTCGATCGACAACAACTGCGGTGTGGTCCGGGCGATGTGGGGCGCCACCTTGATCAGCCCACTGGTGCGCACCCGCGTCGCCAGCAGGGACTGGTGGGCGTCGCGGAAGGTGGTATCCGTGACGCCGACACCGGGTGACTCCCGCAGCCACGCGGCGAATCGCTCCGGCCCGAGTTCGGTCAACCGCTGCTTGGAACCCGCCGGCGGATCCACCGACAGGTCGACGTCGGGCAGCTTGTCGTGCGGGTACACCGCGGACGGACGCTCGCCGTGGGGCTTGTTGACGGTGACGTCGGCCAGGTAACTCAGAATCTTGGTGCCGCGATCGGCGGAGCTGCGGGCGGTGAGCAGCTGCGGGCGCTCCTCGATGAAGGACGTGGTGATGCGACCGGACTGAAAGTCCGGATCGTCCAGAACCGCTTGCAGGAAGGGGATATTCGTCGAGACACCACGGATGCGGAACTCGGCGACCGCACGGCGCGCCCGACGCACCGCCGTGGCGAAGTCGCGGCCCCGGCAGGTCAGCTTGATCAGCATCGAGTCGAAGTGCGCGCTGATGTCGGCACCGAGCGTGGTGCCGCCGTCCAGCCGGATTCCCGCGCCACCCGGGGTGCGATAGGCGGTGATCCGGCCGGTGTCCGGCCGGAACCCGTTCGCCGGATCCTCCGTGGTGATCCGGCACTGCAGGGCCGCACCGTGCGGAACGATCGAATTCTGGCTCAAGCCAATGTCTTCCAGGCTCTGCCCGCCGGCGATCCGCAGCTGCGCCGACACCAGGTCGACGTCGGTGATCTCCTCGGTGACCGTGTGCTCCACCTGGATGCGCGGGTTCATCTCGATGAACACATGATTGCCGCGTTCGTCGAGCAGGAACTCCACGGTGCCGGCGCACGTATAGCCGATGCTCTGCGCGAAAGCCACCGCGTCCGCGCAGATCCGTTGGCGCAGTGCCGGATCCAGGTTGGGCGCCGGTGCGATCTCGACAACCTTCTGGTGGCGGCGCTGCACACTGCAGTCCCGCTCGTAGAGGTGAATGACGTTGCCCTGGCTATCGGCCAGGATCTGCACCTCGATATGGCGCGGATTGATCACCGCCTGCTCGAGAAACACCGACGCGTCCCCGAACGCGGATTCCGCCTCGCGGCTGGCGGCCTCGATCGCCTCGGGCAGCGACGCCGCGTCGGTGACCCGGCGCATCCCGCGCCCGCCGCCACCGGCGACGGCCTTGACGAACAGCGGGAACGTCATCGACTCGGCGGCGGCCACCAGCTCGTCCACCGATGTCGACGGTGGCGAGGAAGCGAGCACCGGAAGACCCGCCGCCCGCGCCGCCGCGATCGCCCGGGACTTGTTACCCGTGAGCTCGAGCACCTCCGCGCTCGGGCCGACGAAGGTGATGCCGGCCGCCGCGCATGCCGCCGCCAGATCGGGGTTCTCCGACAGGAAGCCGTAGCCGGGGTATATCGCGTCCGCCCCGCACGCCTGTGCCGTCGCGACGATGTCGTCGACGGACAGGTAGGCGCGGACCGGGTGGCCCTCCTCGCCGATCTGATAGGACTCGTCGGCCTTGAGCCGGTGCACGGAATTGCGGTCCTCATACGGGTACACCGCGACCGTGCCGATTTCCAGCTCATAGGCCGCGCGGAACGCGCGGATCGCGATCTCTCCGCGATTGGCGACCAGTACCTTCGCAAACACGGTCTTTACGATAGAGCCCGTTGCGGTGGTCCGACATACTCGCTGAGCGGACGGATCAACGCGTTGGACGCGGTCTGCTCGATGATGTGTGCCGTCCAGCCGGTGATCCGGCTCATCACGAAGATCGGCGTGAACATGCCGATGTCGAAGCCCATCAGGTAATAGGCAGGTCCGGTCGGGAAATCCAGGTTGGGTTTGATGCCGTTGGCCTCGGCCATGCCCTTCTCCAGGACTTCGTAGATGTCGAGCCACTTCTGGCCGTCGCGCGCCGCGGCGACGCGCTTGAGTGCCTCCTTCATGGTCGGCACCCGCGAGTCACCGTTCTTGTACACCCGGTGACCGAATCCCATGATCTTGTCTTTGCCAGCCAGCTTGCCCCGCAGCCATTCCGCGGCCCGCTCGGGGGTGCCGATGTCGAGCATGTCGTGCATGACGGCCTCGTTGGCGCCGCCATGCAGCGGGCCCTTCAGTGCGCCGATGGCCGCCGTGACCGCGCTGTAGATGTCGGATTGGGTGGAGGTGACCACCCGGGCGGCGAAGGTCGATGCGTTGAAGCTGTGCTCGGCATACAGGACCATCGACTGCTCGAAGGCGTCCACCACCACCTGCTCGGGAACGTCACCGAAGCACATGTGCAGGAAATTCTGCGCATAGTTCATGTGGCTGTGCGGGGCGATGGGGTCCAGGCCGCGCCGGCGGCGCATGTCGGCGGCGACGATCGTGGGCAGCAGCGCGAACATCCGCAACGCCTTGCCGTAGTTGGCCGACGGGCTGCTGTCGTCCTCGTCCGGATCCTCGGCACCCATCGAGCTGATGAAGGTGCGCACCACGTCCATCGGATGGCAGGTCTCGGGCAATTTGGTCAACAGCGACAGCTGGGATCGGTTCAGCCGCCGGGCCGCTCGTTCGCGCTGACTGAACAGTGCAAGCTGTTGCTCGTCGGGAAGTTCGCCGTGCCACAGCAGGTAGGCAACTTGCTCGAAGCTGCAGTTCGCCGCCAGGTCCTGGACCGCGTACCCGCGGTAGGTCAGGGAGTTGGTCTCCGGCACCACCTTGGAGATGGCGGTGGTGTCGACGACGACACCGGCCAGGCCCTTGTAGATGCGGGGTTGGTTGTCTTCGACGGTGCTCATTGCACGGCTCCTCGAGGGGTGAAGTTTCAAATCGCGAAGTTGTAGATGTCGGAATCGAATCGGGTGTATTCGGCGTAGCGCAGCAGCTCATAGAGTCGGCCGCGATGTTGCATGCGGTCCAGAAGGCCCGATTGCGTTCCGCTGTCGGCGATTTCCCGCAGACCGAGCTCGACGGCGTGCATGGCCAGCCGCAAGGTGGTGACCGGGTAGATCACCACGTTGTAGCCGATGTCGGACAGCTGCTGGGCGGTCAAGAGCTCCGACTTGCCGAATTCGGTCATGTTGGCCAGCAACGGCGTGTGCACGGCGGCGCGGAACAGTTCGAACTGCGCCGGCGTTTGCAGGGATTCGGCGAATATCAGGTCGGCGCCCGCGTCGGCGTAGGCCTTGGCGCGCTCGATCGCCGCGGCCACCCCTTCGACCCCGGCGGCATCGGTGCGGGCGCAGATGATGAAGTTCGGATCCCTGCGGGCTGCCACGGCGGCCCGCAGGCGTTTGACCATCTCGCCGGCCGGCACCACGGCCTTACCGTCGAGATGCCCGCAACGCTTGGGGTTCTGCTGGTCCTCCAGGTGACAGCCCGCCAGCCCGGCGTCCTCCAGGACCGTTACGGTGCGCGCGGCGCTCATCGGTTCACCGAACCCGGTGTCGGCGTCGATCAGGGTGGGCAAGTCGGTGACCGAGGCGATCTGCGCTCCGCGCCCGCTGACTTCGGTCAGGGTGGTCAGGCCGATGTCGGGCAGGCCGAGGTCGGCCGACAGCACCGCCCCGGAGACATACACCCCGTCGAAACCGAGCTCGGCGACGAGCTTGGCCACCAGCGGGGAGAAGGCGCCTGGGAAGCGTTGCAGCTCGCCACTTTCCAGCCCCGCGCGGAACGCAGCCCGCTTGGTCGCCGCGGGCACCGCCGCGCCGATCAGGCCGCCCATCAGAAGATCCCCGAGGGAATCGCGGGCCCCTGGGCGAGCACCGCCGGGGCGACGTCGATATTGAGCGCGCCCAGCGCACCCGGCTGCAGGTCCGAAAGGGACTGTGCCGCCGACAGGAAGCGCCGCTGCTCGGTTTCGCTGACCACCCCGTCGGCCAGCTCGCTGAACTTTCCGATGTACTGCTCACGCTCGAACGGTCTGGTCCCCAACGGATGCGCGTCGGCGACGGCGATCTCATCGACGATGACTTCACCGCTTTTGAGGGTGACCTCGGCGCGGGCGCCGAACGCCTGCTCCGCGGGATCACAGGAGTGGTAGCGCCGGGTCCATTCGGGATCTTCGACCGTCGAGACCTTGCGCCACAGTTCGACGGTGTCGGCACGGTGCGCACGCTCTGGCGTGTAAGACCTTTCGTGGTGCCAGGTTCCGTCCTGCAAGGCGACCGCGAAGATGTACATCACGGAGTGGTCCAGCGTTTCTCGGGAGGCGTCCGGATCGAATTTCTGCGGGTCGCCGGATCCGGTGCCGATGACGTAGTGGGTGTGATGGCTGGTGTGCAACTCGATCGTGGCGATCTGGTCGAGATCGCCGATGCCCTCGCGCATCCGGCGGGCCAGGTCGATCAGCGCCTGACTCTGGTATTCGGCCGAGTGCTCCTTGGTGTAGCTGTCCAGAATGGCGCGCTTCGGCTCGCCGGGCTCGGGCAGCGGGACCCGATAGGTGTGCTCCGGACCCGAGAGCAGCCAGGCGATCACCCCGTCCTCGCCCTCCCAGATCGGTGCGGGCGCGCCCTCGCCGCGCATGGCGCGGTCGACGGCCTCGATGGCGACCTTGCCCGCCCAGGCGGGTGCGTACGCCTTCCAACTGGAGATCAGGCCCTTGCGGGACTGCCGGGTGGACGTGGTCAGGTGTAGCGCCTGTCCGATCGCGGAGTAGATGGTCTCCTTGTCCAGCCGCAGCATGGTGCCCAGTCCTGCGGCCACCGATGGGCCGAGGTGAGCGACGTGGTCAATCTTGTGTTCGTGCAGGCAGATTCCCTTGGCCAGGTTGATTTGGATCTCGTAACCGGTTGCGATGCCGCGGATCAGGTCGGCTCCGCCGATCCCGAGGTGCTGCCCGACCGCCACCAGCGCCGGGATGTTGTCGCCCGGGTGGGAGTACTCGGCGGCCAGGAAGGTGTCGTGAAAGTCCAACTCGCGCACGGCGACCCCGTTGGCCCAGGCCGCCCATTCCGGGGAGTAGTCACCCTGGATACCGAACACCTTGGCTCCCCTGGCGGAGGTCGGGTGGGCCTGTGCCTGGGCGCGGGCCGCGGCGGTCGGGCGGCGGTTCACCGAGGCTGCCGAGACCGCCGCGTTGTCGATGATGCGGTTGATCACCATGGCCTCGGTGTCCGCGGGCACGACGACCGGGTCGGCCGCGACCTCGGCGATCTTCCATGCCAGGTGCTCGTCGCGGGGGAAATCGTCGGCGCTGCGTCGGGTTCGAACGTCATGAATCCGCATAAGCCGCACAGTACGCAACGCTGGTCGCGCGGTAAATCCCCTGTAAAAGCGTAATCGTGTGTCCATAATCGCCGATTTTTGCGAATGTTGTGAAAGACGGCGGCGTACCGTGTATTGGGTGGCGAAGACGTTCGCCGGCGCGCGGCTCCGGCGATTACGCGAGGAGCGGGGGTTGACCCAGGTGGGGTTGGCGCGCTCACTGGGACTGTCGACCAGCTATGTCAATCAGCTGGAGAACGATCAGCGTCCGATCACCGTTGCGGTGCTGCTCACCCTCACCGAGCGGTTCGACCTACCGGCGCATTACTTCGCGCCGGAATCCGACGCCCGCTTGATCTCGGACCTGCGTGAGGTGCTGGCCGACACGTCCGCCACGCCGGCGCAACTCGAGGAGCTGGTCGCCCGCATGCCGGCGATCGGGCAGACGCTGGTCAATCTGCACCGCCGGCTGCACGGCACCACCGCCGATCTCGAAGCGCTACACAACCGCGCCAACGTCGACACGTCGGGGATGTCCCAGCAGCCCATGCCGTTCGAAGAGGTTCGCGACTTCTTCTACGACCGCAAGAACTATATTGGCGAACTGGACATGGCCGCCGAAGACCTGTTCAACGAGAACAACTTGCGCATCGGCGGTCTCGACGGCCAGCTGGCGCAGCTGCTCGCGGACAAGCTAGGCGTCACGGTGGTGATCGACGACGGCCAAGCGTTAGATCCCAACTCCAAACGGCTGTTTGCGCCCGAATCGAAGACCCTGTACGTGGCGCGGTGGCTTCACCCGGGCCAGCGTGCCTTCCAGCTCGCCACCCAGATCGCCTTGCTGACCCAGGACAGGTTGATCACCGGGATCATCGCCGGCGACGATCAGCTCAGCGACGATGCGCGCGGCGTCGCCCGCATCGGCCTGGCCAACTATTTCGCCGGCGCGCTGCTGCTGCCCTACCTGAGGTTCTTGGCGGCGGCCGAGGCCGTCCGGTACGACATCGACCAGCTGGCAAGGCGATTCGAGGTCGGGTTCGAAACGATCTGCCACCGGCTGTCCACTTTGCAGCGCCCCAACGCCCGCGGCGTTCCCTTCATCTTCGTCCGGACCGACAGTGCGGGAAATATCTCTAAACGCCAGTCCGCCACGGCCTTTCACTTCTCCCGTGTCGGCGGAAACTGCCCGCTGTGGGTGGTGCACCGCGCGTTCTCCCTTCCCGGCCAGTTTCTGACGCAGGTCGCGCAGATGCCCGACGAGCGCACGTACTTCTGGATCGCCAGGACCACCGCGACGGAGCCGAGCCGCTACCTCGGGCCGGACAAAAGCTTCGCCATCGGGCTGGGCTGCGACGTCGCCCACGCCGGGAAGCTCGTGTACTCCGTCGGCATCGATCCGACCAACACCGAATCGATCGTGCCGATCGGCGCCGGCTGCAAGATCTGCGACCGGCCCGCCTGCCCGCAGCGCGCCTTCCCGTATCTGGGGCGTCCGGTGTATGTCGATCCGCACAGCAGCACGGATCTGCCGTATCCGCCGGCGATTAGGACCTGAGTGCGGTCAGCACGGGACGCCGCCGTCTAGCTAAGTGGGACGTGCGCGTGGGCCGCCATCTCGGCTAGTTCTGCGGGGTCAGTACCCGCCGCGGTGAAACTCGTTTGGCTTCGCCGCGCTAGTAGTGTCAAAGGCCTTTGCGCAGCGCTTCGATTGCGGTGTCGAGGTCTCGGAGCGCTTGCTGGACAAGCGTGGTCATGGATTTCCGATTCCGGGGTTGCAGCCAGCTTTGGAAGGCATCGGCGAAGGCGAGTGCGCCGAAGTTGGCGGCCAGGTTCGCGACAGGCGGTTTTACGCCGCGCGCGACCAGCGCCTCAGCTATCGCCGTTGTCAGGGCGGCGGCTTTGAGCAGGTCTCGCTCTTTGAGTTCGGGATTGGCGTCGATGACGGCTTGACGTTTGGCCACAAGTTCGCGGCGGTCGTCTGTGAAGCCGCGGGCGAACGCGGTCAGTGCGGCTCCGATCGCTTCCATGGGGCCGGCTTCGTCGGGCGCACCGGCGATGGCGTCGGCGAACATGCCGCGGTAGGAATCCTGGCCGCGGAATAGAATCTCGCGTTTGTCGGCGAAGTGACGAAAGAACGTCCGTTTGGTCAATCCCGCGCGCTCAGCGATCTCGACGACCGTGACGTCCTCATATCCGCGCTCGGCGAACAATTCCACCGCCGCGGCTCCCAATCGCTCGGCCGCGTTGGGTTCCCACCGACTCATATCCGCATTCTAAAGCGCTAAGACGCAGTGATGACACCAAGTGCCGCCCTGCTGTAGTGTGATGACACCGGGTGCCGTGCTGTTGGCGCAGGGATACCACCCTTCTGCGCAGATAGGAATCGGAATGAAGGATCTCCGCGCAGCCTACGGACAGTACGCACTCGTGACCGGGGCGTCCTCAGGCATCGGAGAGCAATTCGCACGCCACCTCAGTGCGGCGGGCGTCAACGTCATCTTGGTGGCGCGCCGCAAAGACCGTCTGGAAACGCTGGCCACCGAGCTCTCCCGTGCACACGGCACCGAGAGTCTCGTGCTCGCTCTGGATTTACTTGCCGAGAATGCAGTGGACGAATTGGCCCGTCGGGTCAGTAATCTCGACGTCGGGTTAGTCGTGGCCAATGCCGGCATCTCTTCTGCAGGGCCGCTGGTCAACAGTTCGCTTGCCTACGAACTCGACGTCCTCACCCTCGATGCGGTGGTGCCACTGCAGATGGCCCACGTTTTCGGCAATGCCTTCGTCCGGCGGGGTCGCGGAGCCATCGTATTGGTGGCGTCTAGCCTCGACGCCAGCGCCGTGCCCTACGTGGCCAACTACTCCGCGGCGAAGGCGTACGTCTCCTCACTGGGCCAGGCGTTGCACTACGAACTGAAAAAAGACGGCGTCGACGTCCTGGTCCTCTCGCCCGGGATGACGAAGACCGAAATCACCGAAAAATCCTTCGGCCTTGACCCCCAGAAGATCAGCGGTCCAAGAATGACGGCGTCGCAGGTTGCCGAGGCGGCGTTGAACAACCTGGGCGCGCGGGCGCGCGTCATCCCAGGCGCCACCAACAGGGCTACGGATCTTCTGGTTAAACACCTGATTCCGCGATCCCTGTCGGCCAAGATGTTCGGCTGGCTGCTCGGCCGCGCTCTCATCGAGACCGCGCCTCATGCGTCATGAGTGACGGAATAGCCTCTACAGCAGCGTATTTCGAGAGGAGCCATCCCTTGCACATTCCCGGCATGCCAGTCGATATCCCTGACGAAATGCTCTCGGCAGTGCTCCGGCCCGAATTCGACACTCTGGCACCGGTCGAAGTCTTCCCCGGGGTGGCGAGTTATTTGGATCGCCCGTACGCCACCTGCATCGGATTTCGGCAACTCACCATGGATCTGCACATCCCGCACCACCCCTCAGCCACACCGGTTCCCGTGATCGTCTACGCCCATCCGGGAGGCTTTTTCACCGGCAGCAAGCAAATGGGCCCATGGCGATTTCTGCTCGAGGCTGGGCTGGCGGTGGTGTCGGTGCAGTACCGGCTCAGTGGCGAGGCCGTCTTTCCTGCCGCCATCCAAGATGTCGCTACGGCCGTGCGCTGGGTACGGACCAACGCCGATCGCTACAGCTTGGATTCTGAGCGCATCGTGGGCTTCGGTTCCAGCGCAGGCGCCTACCTCATCAGCGCCGTTGCGCTCGCCGAAGACGACAGCGACCTGGTGAGCAGCCATGAACCCTACTCGGAGGTGTCCTGCGGTCTGACCGCTGTCGTGGAGCACTACGGGCCCACCGACTTCCTCAAACACGATGAGGACGCACACCCCGACGCCATCGAACGAATGCACGGTCCCGACAGCACACTGGCGCGCTTCTTCGGATTCGTGCCATCCAGCCAACCGCAGGTGGTGGAGCAGGGAAACCTGTGCCGCCTGGCACATCCCGGCGCGCCACCCTTCCTGATCGCCCACGGGGACAGGGATCGTCGCGTCGGCATCGAGCAGAGCCGGCGCCTGCATCGCGCACTCACAGCCGTGGGGGTCCGGGCGGACCTGGTGGAGATCGTCGGCGGCGACCACGGGTCTGCTCACTTCAACGCGGCTCCGCTGCATCACAGAACGTTGACATTCCTCGACTCTATTCTGTCAAGGCCCCTATCCCGTTGACACACAACACCAATCGGAGAACTCACATGCCCACGATGAAGCGAATTCAGTACCACCGCTACGGTGGACCGGACGTCATGCGGCTCGAAGGCTTCGAGCCCAGGAAACTCGGCGCCGACGATGTTCTCGTACGGGTGCGCGCGGCCGCTGCTAACCCGATGGACTTCGTAATCCGAAACGGCGCGATGAAGATGGTGACCGGCCGAACCTTCCCGCGTGGGATGGGCTACGACTTCGCCGGCATCGTCGAGGCTGTCGGCGACGACGTGACCCGGCTGCGTGTGGGTGACGCAGTGCTCGGGGGGCCGCCGATCAAATGGTCGGGCGCCTTCGCCGACGTCGTCGTCGCCGAAGAGAAGGGTGTCGTCGCGAAGCCCGCTGCCTTGACGTTCGAGGCGGCGGCCGCCATTCCCACTGTCGGTCTGACCGCATACCAAGCCCTGTTCAACAAAGCGAAGGTGCAGCGTGGCGAGTCCGTGTTCGTGCACGGATGCCTTGGGGGAGTTGGTCGCTCGGCGGCACAACTGGCGTTGGCACACGGGGCGGCCGTGGCGGGAAGCTGCCGGGCCGGCTCGGCGGACGAGGCGCGGGAGGTCGGTATCGACCCGATCGTCGACTTCGACTTCGATCCCACTGCCCTCACACGCCGATTCGATGTCGTCCTGGACACCGCCGGCACGTTACCGGTCAGAGATGCCCGAAAGATGTTGACGATCAACGGTCGTATCGTCAGCGTCAAGCCGAGTCCAGCGAACATGGTCAGAAGCGTCCTGCCTGGCCCATTCCACGTCGTGATCGCCAAGGCAGTCACAACCGATATCGAGGCGGTCGCGAGAGCCGCCGGCGAAGGGGTGCTGCGGCTACCCATCGCCAAAACGGTGCCACTATCGCAAGCAATCTCAGCCCTTGCGCAACTCGAACAAAACGGATTCGCCAAGCGGGGCAAGCTCATAATTGTGCCCGACTGAGCCAGCCGGCCAGTAACACCAGGCGCCCCGCACCCGACGTCTGCGCCCCTACAGCAACAGCCTGGATGCCCACCGAGGACAACCTTCGACAAGCCAGTTTTCTCAAGCAGGACGGGCACTTCCGCGCCTTACACGCCCGCCAGCCCTAAACCACCACGAAACATCGAGGCTACCCCGTCAGATGAGTATGCGGTCTTTACGGCGGCGGGGACGTAATGTTGCGGTGAGCCCTTCACCGGATCGGGAGACAGTATGCCCAAGGTAGCGATTCTCGATGACTACGCCGGCGTCGCCTTGCACGTTGCCGACTGGTCACCGGTGCAAAAGCGGGCCGACGTCACCGTTTTCGACCGCCACCTCGACGAGGACGAAGCGGCCGAGGTGCTACGACCGTTTGACGTGGTGTGCACCCTGCGGGAGCGGATGGCGTTTCCCCGGACGCTGATCGAGCGGCTGCCGGACCTGAAGCTGATCACGATCGTCGGCAGGAGCTTGCCGAACCTGGACATGGCCGCAGCCACCGAACACGGGATATTGGTGGCGCACTCGGATTTCGCGCATCCCCGGTTCAGGTCGATGAGTGACGCCACACCGGAACTCGCCTGGGGTCTGATGATCGCGACGGTGCGCAATCTCGCCGAAGAGCATCGCAACATGCGTGCCGGCGGCTGGCAGCGCAGCGCGGGAGTCACCTTGTCCGGTAAAACCCTCGGACTGCTTGGCCTGGGCCGGGTCGGCGCTCGGATGGCGCACTACGCCGCGGCGTTCGGCATGGAAGTCCTTGCCTGGAGCCAAAACCTCACCCCGGAGACCGCTGCGGGGTTGGGTGCGCGCAGGGTCGAGAAGGCGGCGCTGTTCGAATCCTCGGACGTGGTTTCCGTTCATCTCGTGCTCTCGGAGCGCACCCGAGGTCTGGTCGGCGAGGCAGAGCTGGCGCTGATGAAGCCGCACGCCTACCTGATCAACACCTCCAGAGGTCCCATCGTGGACGAGGCCGCGCTGATCGACGCGTTGGAAGCGGGGCGCATCGCCGGGGCCGGCCTGGACGTCTACGACGCCGAGCCGCTGCCGAAAGGCCACCGGCTGCGCCGGCTTTCGAACGTGACCCTGTCTCCGCACCTGGGCTACGTCACTCGCGAGATGCTGGGCGCCTTCTACTCCGACACCGTGGAATCGGTGGTGGCCTGGCTGGACGGCACGCCGATCCGGATCGCCGATCCCGAAGGACGGCGCTGAACCGTCTACTTGCGTTTCCAATGCGGACTTTTGACCGCCTCCAGGGCATCGGTGACGTAACTATCCAGTGGCCGCGGCTTCCCGGACCGTCGCACCCATTGTTGGAATCCGAAATCGGCTGCCGCGAAGGCGAGTTGAACCAACAGGCCGGGGCGCAAATCGGTGTCCGGATCGACGCCCATCCGCTCGGCGATGAGTTTGGTGGCCCGCTCCTTGTCGGCGGGCCGGTGCACCGTGACCTTGTCGAGCAGGTCGGGGACCACCAGCAGGGCTTCGCGCCATTCTTCGGTGTCGGTCTGCTCGAACGAGCGGGTCCGCGTGACGATGGCATTGATCAGCGCGACATCGGGTGACTCGCCGGCGGGCCGGCCCTCGAGAAGATTGACGATCGCGGCCCCGCCGTACCGCACCGGTGCCAGGAGGAGCTCCTCCTTCGCCGGCACATGCCGGAAGAACGTGCGCGGGGAAACCCCGGCGGCCGTGGCGATTTCCTCGGTGGTGACCGCGTCGTACCCGCGCTCGACGAACAGGCGGAACGCCGCGCGCCGGATATCGGCCCGGATCTGTGCGCGCTGCCGGTCGCGGAGCGACTCGCCGTTCATCGGAAGCAGCCGATCCCGCCGTCGACGTGAATGGTCTGCCCGGTGATGAACGTGGCGTCACTGCCGAGCAGGAACGCCACCAGCGCCCCCACGTCGGTGCGGACATCGCCGATGCGTTTCATCGGCACCCGGCCCACGGCCTTGTCGTACTCCTTGGGCGCGAACGACTTCCAGAACCTGACCCCGTCGGATTCGGCAAAGGGACAGATCACGTTGACGCGGATGTTGTCGCGACCCCATTCCAGGGCCGCCACCTTCGACAACCCGCGGATGCCTTCCTTGGCCGCGGCATAGCCGCCCCACTTCGGCTCACCGCCGGTGCCCGTGCCCGAACCGAGGTTCACGATCGACCCACCGCCGGCCTCGACCATCAGCGGGTGTACGGCCTGCATCAGCAGGAAGGTCGCGCGGGGACCCACGTCGTAGCCCAGCGCCAGGTCTTCGGTGGTGATGTCGACGAACGCCTTGGGTTCGTTCGTCGCGATGGCGTTGTTGACCAGGCCGTGCACCGTGCCGAAGGCGTCGACCGCAGCGGCCGCGATCCGCTGCGCGCTCTGCGGGTCGCGCAGGTTCGCGACCAGTTGTTCGGCCGGTCCGATCGCCTTGAGCTCGGCGCAGGTCCTGTCCAGAACCTCTTCCTGGATATCGACCAGCAGCACCTTCGCGCCGCGTTCGAGCAGCGCGGTCGCGACGCCCTTACCGACGCCCTGGGCGGCGCCGGTGACGATCGCGACGTGTCCGCGCATGGAATCGGGGTGGCTGTAGCTCATCTGACCGGTCCCATCTGCAGCTGCACACCGCGATGCATTTCGTAGGTACTGCGCGCGCCGTTGGGGAGTTCGATGAACTCCACCGGTGTGCCGTCCGGGTCCTTGACGAAAAACATTCGGACGCCGCCGATCTCGAAGGGCACCTGGTCGGGGGTGTAGCCGGCGTCGATGACGCGGCGGTGGGTGTCGTCGAGATCGGTGACCGACAGCGACACATTGTGGATGCCGGTGATGCCCCGGCGTGCCGGCTTGTGGTCGGGCGGATTTGCGCCGATTGACAGCAGTTCGATCATCAGCCCGCCCAGCAGCCCGCCGACGACCCGGCCTTCCTGCTTACGGGTCGCATGCAATACCGCGTCGAAGGGCTCGCCGGAGATGAGGGTTTCGAAGACGACCTCCATGCCGAGCACGTCGCGGTAGAACGCCAGCGCGCGGTCCATGTCGGTGACGCCCACGACGAGATGACAGAACGAGACGTCGTCGAGGACGCTCTTGTCGGTCACGGCTTTTCCGCGGCGAGTGCAGGGGCGGGGCGCCCGGCGAACAGCGGCAGGTCGAGGTAGGTCTTGATGCCCGGCCCGGCCGCGCAGACGTCGGGAATGGCGTTGATGCAGTGATTGGCGGTGACCACGACGCCCGGATTCTTCACCAGTCCTTCCGCGATCGTCTCCGGTTGCAGACCCTTGAAGGTGAGGTTTACGTCGGGGTCGCCGGTGATCTCCACCTCGAAACGTTCACCCCGCCCGCCGAAATTCCAGGCCGGTTCCAGATTCTCCTCGCCCATCAGCCAGTTGACGGCCGCGGTGATGACCGGTTCGCCGTCGACGAGCGCCTGCCAGCGGAACCGGCGCGCGGCCACGGTGCCGGTCGTGATCGGGAAGGGGTCATAGTCGATGTCGGCGGTCGCCACGGCGACGTCCTGGATCGTCCGGATGTTGGGATCGATGCGAAATCCCATGCGGTCGGCGATCATTCGCACGGATTGTTTGAAGCCCGCTTCGAGAAGGCCGGCCATCGGTCCTTGGGTAGCTTCCTCGGGGGTGCCGCCGAATCCCATGATGTGGCGCACCACGTCCGGTGCGTTGTAGGTGCGGATGTCGGAGAACTCCTCGGCCCGCACGTGCGTCACCGCAGACGATAGCGAGGACACCATGAGCGGGAACCGCTCGGTGATGCCCCCCGGGTGGATGCCCGAACCATGCAGCGTCACACCGCTTTCCGTCGCGGCCTCGGCGACGGCCCGGTGACGCTTGTTGGCCGGATCGGGATAGACCCACCCGACGGGTGTGACCACGTTCTTGCCCGAGCGCAGGATCGCGATCACTTCGTCGTCGTTGGGTATCAGCGGGCTGTACATCACGCAGTCGGCGTCCAGCGCCAGTATCTCGTCCATGCTCGTGGTGGCGGTGACGCCGAGTTCACCGGTTCCGATGATCTTTCCGACGTCGACGCCGTCCTTGTCCGAGCTGTGCACCCAGCACCCCACCAGCTCCAGCCGAGGATGATTGATGACGCACGCGATCGCCGCCTTGCCCACGCCCCCGGTGGCCCATTGGATGACACGAAGCTTGGACGGGCTACTCATCATTGACCTCCCGGGCGGACGGTGCGCGGCCTTTACACACCGACGAATGAGATGGCAGGCTATGTCTCGCTGACAGTGACTGTCAACAATCGACGGTTTCGGGAGAGGGTCTGTGATGAGCGTCCTGGAGGGCAAAATCGCGATCGTCACCGGCACCAGCCGCGGCGTGGGCGTGGGCATCGCCCATGAACTACTGCGCGCCGGCGCGACCGTGATCGGCTGCTCGCGCTCACCGCTGGACGCGATCCCCGGCATCGAACCGGACTGGGCGCACCGGGCCTCGCAAAAGGTGTGCGACCAGGGCGACTACCGCTCGATCGACGCGTTCGTCGCGGATGTCGTGGCCACCCACGGCCGGGTCGACATCCTGGTCAACAATGCGGGCGGCACCGTTCCGGCGCCCCACGCCGAGAGCATTCCCGAACTGGTGCAGCGTATTCAGGGCGCGCCCGCCGCCGACGACGACTACGCGCGCACCGCCCTGTTTCACTCGTTCGCCGTGCAGATGAACCTGATCAGCCCGCTATGGTTCGCGATCCGCGCCTATCGGCAGATGCAGAACCAGGATGGGGTGGGCTGCGTCATCAACATCTCCAGCGGCGCCGGCCATCCTGCCGGATCGCCAACGCTGGTCTCCTACGGGGCGGCCAAAAGCGGCCTCAATCACCTCACCCGGTCGCTGGCCGAAGAGTGGGGACCCAAGGTGCGGGTCAACTGCATCGCCCTGGGGCCCACGATGACCGAGAACTTCCGATCGTTCGTGCTGCCCAAGGACGACCCCGATGGCGCAAGGTATTTCGCCGCCGTCCCGTTGCGCCGAGCCGGCGAACCCGCAGAGGTCGGACGGGTCTGCGTTTTCCTGGCCGGCGGTCAGGCCGACTTCGTCAACGGCACCACCATTGAATGCGACGGTGGCATGCTTCCCGGTGTGCTCTACGAGGCGGGACTGAAGACGATCACCGACCTGCTCTGACCGCCGTCGGCATCCGGCCAGACCAGAACCAGCGCAAGGAGATTCACATGAGCGGTCTAGAGCCCACGCCCGAGCAGTTCGCCGCGCTCGCCGCGCGACCGGCCGATGAACCGGTGGTGATGGTCAACCTGCTCAAGTTCAAACCCGAGGGCGGGCTGCAGAGCTACCTGCAATACGGCCGGGAAGTGGTTCCCCATCTCGAGCGGGTGGGCGCCACCCTGCGTTATGCCGGGGGAGCACCGTCGGTGGTCATCGGCGATGGCGAACACCCTTGGTGGGACGCGATTCTCATCGTCGAATATCCTGCCCCGCAGGCCTTCATCGACATGGTGACGATCCCGGAGTATGCGAAGGTGCACGAGCATCGCGCCGCCGGCCTGGACCGCGGAGACCTGATCGCGACCTCGACATGGACGATGGCCTCCGAGTGACCTGACGCGTCCGATCGCGCTATGCCTTTCCGGATCAGACCGAAATGGGTCTAATGGGTGGATGGAACTGATAAAGCCCACCGACGCGATCTTCCTGCTGGGAGAATCTCGCGAACATCCCATGCACGTCGGAGGCTTGCAGTTGTTCGAGCCCCCGCCGGGCGCCGGCCGCGGCTTCGTTCGCGACCTCTATAAGAGCCTGGTCGCTCAGCGGGATTTCCAGCCCACGTTTCGCAAACATCCCGCGAGCTTCGTCGGCGGCATCGCCAGCCTGGGCTGGTCGTACGACGACGACGTCGACATCGACTACCACGTCCGGCGTTCGGCGCTGCCGTCGCCCAAACGCGTCCGCGAATTGCTCGAACTCACGTCGCGGTGGCATAGCAGCCTGCTGGACCGGCACCGCCCGCTGTGGGAGACCCACATCATCGAAGGTCTGAAAGACGGCCGGTTCGCTATCTACACGAAGGTCCACCACGCGCTGATCGACGGTGTCTCGGCCCAGAAGCTGATGCAGCGCGCGCTGTCGACCGACCACGACGACCTCGAGATCCGCGCCCCGTGGGGACTGCGCAAACCCAAGCGCAAATCCGCCCCGTCATCTCCATTGCGCTCACTGGCCCGGACCGCGGGATCCGTTGCGGCACTGGCACCCTCGACGCTGGTTCTGGCGCGTGCCGCGCTGCTGGAGCAGCAGCTTACGTTGCCCTTCGGGGCGCCGAAGACCATGTTGAACGTCAAGATCGGCGGCGCTCGTCGCTGCGCCGCGCAGTCCTGGTCGCTGGACCGCATCAAAACCGTGAAGAAGGCCGCGGGGGTCACGGTGAACGACGTCGTGTTGGCCATGTGCTCGGGCGCCCTGCGCTACTACCTGCTCGAGCAGGACGCGCTACCGGACACGCCGCTGATCGCGATGGTCCCGGTGAGCCTGCGCACCGACGAGGAGGCCGACACCGGTGGCAATTTGGTCGGGGCCATTCTGTGCAACCTCGCGACCGACACCGACGACCCGGCGCAACGTCTGCTGACCATCAGCGAGTCGATGCGCAGCAACAAGAAGGTGTTCTCGCAGTTGCCGCGGCTTCAGGCACTGGCGCTGTCCGCCGTCAATACGTCGGCGCTGGCGTTGGCGGCGGTTCCGGGCTGGGTGACATCGACGTCACCCCCGTTCAACATCATCATTTCGAACGTGCCGGGGCCGACGCAGCCGATCTACTACGGGGGCGCCCGGCTCGACGGCAACTACCCGCTGTCCATCGCGCTGGACGGCCAAGCGCTGAACATCACCCTGGCCAACAACGCCGGGAATCTGGACTTCGGTCTGGTGGGATGCCGGCGCAGTGTGCCGCACCTGCAACGCCTGCTCGCGCATCTGGAGTCCTCCCTGAAGGACTTGGAACGCGCTGTCGGAGCATAGGATTCGATGGCGAAGCTGAGCGCGGGTGTGATGCTGTTTCGGATCCGCGATGGCGTCGTCGAGGTGTTGCTCGCGCATCCGGGCGGACCGTTCTGGGTCCGCAAGGACGACGGCGCATGGTCGATCCCGAAAGGGGAGTACACCGACGGGGAGGAGCCCTGGGTGGCCGCGCAGCGCGAGTTCACCGAGGAGCTGGGTCTGCCGGTGCCACCCGGACCGCGCGTCGACCTCGGTCAGCTGAAACAGTCTGGCGGCAAGGTAGTGACCGCTTTCGCCGTCGGCAGCGACCTCGACATCACCGATGCGCGCAGCAACACTTTTGAACTGGAATGGCCGAAAGGATCGGGCAAGCTGCGCGAGTTCCCCGAGGTCGACCGCGTGGGATGGTTCGCGATGGCAACCGCGCGGACCAAACTATTGAAGGGCCAGCACGGCTTTCTCGACCGGTTGATGGCGGACCCGGGCGTGGCCGGACTGTCCGAGGGAGCCTGACATGCAAACGTTGCGAACACCCGACGACCGGTTCGACGGGCTGCCCGAGTTCCCCTACCCGCCAAGGTATTGCGAGGTGCCCGACGACGAAGGCGGCGCACTGCGCGTGGCGTGGGTTCAGGACGGCCCGGACAGCGCCGACCCGATTCTCATGCTGCACGGCGAACCGTCGTGGTCGTACCTGTACCGCAAGATGATTCCGATTCTGGCCGCCGCCGGCCATCGCGTGATCTGCCCCGACCTCGTCGGGTTCGGCCGCTCGGACAAGCCGACCCGCCGCGAAGACCACAGCTACGCGCGCCATGTCGAGTGGATGCGGGCGACGGCCTTCGATGTGCTTGACCTTCGCAACGTCACCCTGGTGGGTCAGGACTGGGGCGGGCTGATCGGATTGCGGCTCGCCGCGGAGCATCCGGAACGTTTTGCCCGGGTGGTCGTCGCCAACACCGGGCTGCCCAACGGCGAGCAGCCCATGGCCGATGTTTGGTGGCGCTTCCGCGAAGCCATCACCTCGGCTCCGACGCTGGATGTCGGCGCGTTCGTCGCGGGCGGTTGTCGCACGCGGCTGAGCGAGCGGGTGCGGGCCGGTTATGACGCGCCGTTCCCCACTGACGACTACTGCGCGGGGCCACGCGCCATGCCCGGCCTGGTACCAACGTCGCCGGACGATCCCGCCGCGGCGGCGAACAAGTCCGCGTGGGCCAGGCTGTCGGCGAGCGCGACACCCATGCTGGTCGCGTTCAGCGACAGCGACCCGATCACCGGGCCGATGGCCGCAATCTTTCAGCGAGAGATGCGCGGCGCGCAGGGAATCGATCACCCGGTGATCCGGGGCGCCGGGCATTTCTTGCAGGAGGACGCCGGAGAGGAACTCGCCGGCCACATCGCGGAGTTCTTGCGCCGCTGAGTTGGGCGCTGCCGGGCGGCGGGCACAATGTCAGCATGACGACCGCGCCGACCGAGTCCACCAGACCCGACGAATTGTTGGTGCGGCTGCTGGACCCGGCGGTCCGGGCCGACCCCTACCCGCTGTTCGCGCAGTTTCGCGAACGGGGAGCGTTCGCCTTGCCGGAGGGCAACCTCGCGGTGTTCGCGAACTACCGCGACTGCGACGACGCGTTGCGCCACCCGTCATCGAGCAACGACCGGCTCAAGTCGACCGCCGCCCGCGCACAGATCGAGGCGCAGACCCAGCAGCTGCTCGAGGCGGGTGCCGAGGCGCCGCCGCAGACGCCGCCGGGGTTCTTGTTCCTGGACCCGCCGGACCACACGCGGCTGCGCAAACTGGTCAGCAAGGCCTTCGCGCCGAAGGTGGTGAGCGCGCTGCAACCCGACATCAGCACGCTGATAGACGGCTTGCTGGACCGGATCGCCGAAAAGGGGCGGTTCGAGGTGGTCGAGGACCTCGCCTACCCGCTGCCGGTGGCGGTCATCTGCCGATTGCTCGGCGTACCGCTCGAGGACGAACCGCATTTCAGCCGGGTGTCCGCGCTACTGGCCCAATCGCTGGACCCGTTCGTCGCCTTCACCGGAACGCCGTCGGACAACCTCAAGGAGCGGATGGACGCCGGAATGTGGTTGCGCGCCTACCTGCACGGCCTGATCGACCGGCGACGCTCGCGCCCCGGTGACGACCTGATGTCGGGTCTGATCGCCGTGGAAGAGTCGGGCGACCAGCTGACCGAGGAGGAGATCGTGTCCACCTGCGTCCTATTGCTGGTCGCCGGTCACGAGACCACCGTGAACCTGATCGGCAACGCCGTCCTGGCGATGCTGCGCCAACCGCCGCAATGGATCGCCCTCGGCGCCGACGCCAACCGCGCCCCGGCGGTCATCGAGGAGACGCTGCGCTACGACCCGCCGGTGCAGATGATCGCCCGAACTGCGGCCGACGGCATGGCAATTGGGGGCATCGAGGTGCCCGCCGGCGACATCATGATGCTGCTGACCGCCGCCGCCCAGCGCGACCCCGCCGAATACGACCGTCCCGACGTCTTCGACCCGGATCGAAAAGCCATGCGGCACTTGGGGTTCGGTCGTGGAGCACATTACTGCCTGGGCGCGCCGCTGGCCCGGCTGGAAGCCGGTGTGGCGCTGTCGGCGGTGACGGCGCGTTTCCCGAACGCCCGGTTGGACGGCGAGCCGCGGTACAAGACCAACGTCACGTTGCGCGGGCTGTCGCAGCTGATGGTCGCGGTCTAATCCCGCTCCCACGGCGGGCTTTCGTCCATCTTCTTGTAGTACTTCGCCAAGTGGCTCTTGATCCGATCGACATCGGCCGTGGGCACGTCGATACCGCCCCGCGCGCCGTCCATGATGGCGCCGGCCGCCATCACGCCGCGTGGCACGGCTTTGAGGTCGCCGTCGATGACGTCGGCGATCAGCAGCTTGTAGGCGGTGAAATTGTCCTTTTTGTCGCCGTCGTACCAGACGTGGGCGTCGCGGTACTTCTGGTTCGGACCGTCCTGGGCATCGGCCCACTTACGCACCCGCTTCTCGGCCGCGTCACCGTCCCACTTGCGGTCACGATCGGCCAACGGCAGATCTTGAAAGGCTGTGACTGACATGGTGGCCGCGTGCCCGCTGTAGTCGGGGCTTAAACGAGACCAAAACCGCTTACCCAAGCGGTAGCGTCGTGACGGGAGGCAACCATGAAGCGCAGCATCGTTGGTGGAACGGCTGCCCTGCTGACGGCCGCAGGGCTGATTGCCTCGGCGCCGCCCGCCGGCGCCGGCTGCCAGTACGGGGGACCCGTACTCAGCAAGTGCGACGGCCCCGTCCAGCCCGACGGCACCTGGCAACGTTGCGTCGCGGTCACCCGCCTGGTTCCCAATGGCGCCAGTTCCTACCTCGTGCCCGACAATCACTGCGGCCTGATGGGTCCCGGCCAGCAGCCCTCGGATTTCACCTTCGCCGATCCACCGACGCACATCGACTGAGCCGGGAACGTGGTTTGGGCGGCCGTGATGTCGTACCCGGTTGCGATGATGACGTCATGTCCCCGACCGCGACTGCAGCCAGCGTCGAAGCGTCCCCGAAGGAACGTCTCGGGGAGCTCTTCGACGAACTGGCGGAGTTGACCGGTCAGCGCAATGCGATTGATGGGCGCGTCGTGGAGATCGTGGCCGAGATCGACCGCGACGAGTTGTGCGGGATGACCGGGGCGCGGTCGGTGCCGGCGTTGGTGGCCTGGAAGACGGGGTGTTCGTCGGCAAATGCGCGCACGATCGCCACCATCGCGAGCCGGCTGGAGGAGTTCCCGCGCTGCGCGGCGGGCATGCGCGAGGGCCGGCTGTCGCTGGACCAGGTTGGGGTGATCGCGGCGCGGGCCGGCGAGGGCTCTGATGAGCATTACGCCGAGCTTGCCGCGGTGGCCACGGTCAGCCAGTTGCGTACCGCGGTCAAGCTCGAACCGCGGCCCGACCCCAAGCCCCGGCCCGAGCTTGAGCGCTCGCTCACCGCGACCGCCACCGAGACGGGCAGTTGCTACCGGATCACCCTTCCGCACGATGACGCCGCGAAGTTCGACGCCGCGGTGGCGTCGCATCGTGAGGCGCTGATCGCCGAGTGGAAACACGATCAGGCCACCGGCGCGGGTGATCAGCGGCCGCCGTTGCCGGGCACGGTCGAGGCATTCATGCGCCTGGTCGAGACCGGCTGGGACGCCGAGGCGGCGCGGCGCCCGCACGGACAGCACACCACCGTGGTGGTGCACCTCGACGTGGAAAAACCCACCGCGGCGCTGCATCTGGGTCCGCTGCTCTCCGATGCCGACCGCCGCTATCTCACTTGTGATGCCACCGGTGAGGTCTGGTTCGAACGCCGCGGCGAGGTCATCGGTGCCGGGCGGGCCACGCGGGTGATCAACCGGCGGCTGCGCCGCGCGCTCGAGTACCGCGACCGCACCTGCGCGGTACCCGGCTGCGGCGCCACCCGCGGCCTGCACGCCCACCACATCCGGCACTGGGAAGACGGCGGCCCCACCGAACTAGCCAACCTGGTGCTGCTATGCCCCTACCACCACCGGCTCCACCATCGCGGTGTCATCGCCATCACCGGGCCCGCACACGCACTCGTGGTCCGCGACGACGAAGGCCGAGTACTGAGCCCGGGATCGCTGGCGCGCCCACCCACGGGGCCCCCACCTGCGGTGGCGCCGTGTCCGGGACCGATCGGCGAACGCGCCGACTGGTGGTGGTACACACCCTTCCAACCCCACCCACCACCGACAATTAACTAGGTGCCCCACCGCCGCCGATCATGACCAGCAACGGCCCCAACCTCAAACAGGTTGGAGCATCAGAGAATCAACGCGGACCGAGTCCCGGCACGATGTCGCCCAGGCTGAACGTCGCCGGCTGTTCGAGCTGTTCGTAGGTGCACGAGCGTGGGTCGCGGTCCGGGCGCCACCGGTTGAACTGCGCGGTATGACGAAACCGCCGGCCTTCCATATGGTCATAGCGGACCTCGACCACCCGTTCGGGCCGCAGCGGCACGAACGACAGATCCTTGCCGGCGTTCCAGCGGGAAAATTCGTTCTTCCGAGGCGTCCGTTCGCCGGCTTCGTGCGCGGCCCAATTCCACGGGTGGCCATCGAAATCGGTGACGAGCGACTGTAATTCGCTGAACAGCCGCCGCCGCTCGGCCATCGGGAACGCACCGATCACCCCGACGGACGCCAGTTGGCCGTCATCTTGATACAGACCCAACAACAACGAACCGATCGCGTCGGCACCGGACTTGTGCACCCGATAACCGGCGACCACACAGTCGGCGGTCCGCTCGTGCTTGATCTTGAACATGATCCGCTTGTCCGGCTGATACGTGATGTCCAGCGGCTTGGCGATCACGCCGTCGAGGCCGGCGCCCTCGAATTCGTTGAACCAGCGCTGCGCGGTGTCCAGATCGGTCGTCGCCGGCGTGACGTGGATCATGCGGCCCGGCCGGGCCGCTGAAGACACAGCGTCGATCAGGGCGGCGCGCCGCTCGGTGAAGGGTCGCCGCGTGTAGTCGTCGTCGCCGAGGGCGAGTAAGTCGAACGCTATGAAGGACGCTGGCGTGGTCTGTGCGAGCATGCGCACCCGCGAATCCGCCGGATGAATCCGTTGTTGCAGCGCCTCGAAATCTAGGCCCCGGTCGGTGGCGATGACGATCTCACCGTCGATCACGCAGCGCTGCGGCAGCTCGGCCCTCACCGCGGCGACCAGCTCGGGGAAGTAGCGGGTCATCGGCCGTTCATTGCGACTGCCCAGCTCGACCTGGTCGTGGTCGCGAAAGCAGATCGACCTGAAGCCGTCCCACTTGGGCTCGTAGGACGCATCGGCGGGAATCGAGCGCACCGACTTCGCCAGCATCGGCGACACCGGCGGCATGACAGGGAGGTCCATAGCCTGATTGTGCTGGAATCGGAGGTATGGCTGCTGCAGAAGAGCTCGACGTCGACGGCATAGCGGTGCGGCTGACCAATCCGGACAAGGTGTATTTCCCCAAACTGGGATCGAAAGGCACCAAGCGGCACCTGGTGGATTACTACCGTGCCGTGGCGGGTGGTCCGATGCTCGACGCGCTGCGCGACCGGCCCACCCACCTGCAGCGGTTCCCGGACGGCGTGGACGGCGAGGAGATCTACCAGAAGCGGATCCCGCAGCACCATCCCGACTACCTGCAGACGTGCCGGGTGACCTTTCCGTCGGGGCGGACCGCCGACGCGCTGAAGGTCACCCATCCGGCGGCTGTCGTGTGGGCGGCGCAGATGGGCACGGTCACCCTGCACCCATGGCAGGTGCGCTGCCCGGACACCGACCACCCCGACGAACTGCGCATCGATCTGGATCCGCAGCCCGGCGTCGCCTTCGACCAGGCGCGCACGGTCGCGGTCGACGTGCTGCGGCCGCTGCTCGACGAACTGGGGCTGGCGGGATACCCGAAGACATCGGGCGGTCGCGGTATCCACGTGTTCCTGAGGATCGCGACCGATTGGGACTTCATCGAGGTACGCCGTGCCGGCATCGCCTTGGCCCGCGAGGTCGAGCGCCGTGCGCCCGATGCCGTCACCACCTCCTGGTGGAAGGAAGAACGTGGCGAGCGCATCTTCATCGACTTCAACCAGAACGCCCGGGACCGCACCATGGCGTCGGCGTATTCGGTGCGACGCACGCCGATCGCGACCGTTTCGATGCCACTGACATGGGACGAGCTGGCCGACGCCGAGCCGGACGATTACACCATGGCGACCGTGCCCGATCTAATCAAGGGCCGGGAAGACCCTTGGGCCGCAATGGATGATGCGGCCCAATCGATCGCTGCCCTATTGGAAATGGCCGACGCCGACGAGGCGCGCGGGCTGGGGGACATGCCGTATCCGCCGAACTACCCGAAAATGCCCGGCGAGCCCAAACGCGTTCAGCCCAGCCGGGATCGAGATCTCAAAAACGAGAAGGACTAGCCGAAACGCGCGGACTTTCCTCGGCCGCGTTTTACCGTCCCGCGCCGCTGCGCCCAAGTGAGGATCTCAACGCTATCACTCGGGGCGTCCACGCAAAAGGCATTGCATTGCGCCGCAGTGGCTTGAGCCGATTTGTCACGGTGACAACTTGGAACTTCAATCCCGTGATGCCAACCGGATTCAAACCGCACGAATTCCCGTACCCGATCCGTCAAGGCGTCGGGGCCAACGGCTTTGAACCTTTTGGCCGAGGAGAATAGTTTACCGCCATCGCGTGCAAAGGCCACCCAAGCAATTCGCGACGAGCGTGCGCGCCCCGAATAGAACCGATGGCGCCGGCAAACCCTTGCGGCCCAGCGTTTTTCGTGCCACCGGGGATCGGCTCATGCTGTCACGTTCCTATCCGCCAGGCCGGCGCGTAGCGGAATTTGACCGTGCGAATGCGGACACCCAATGCCATGGAGAAACTACTCGACAGGCCCAGGAAACGGGCCCTACCACGCAATGGACGCGGGGGTGATCCAGACCCTGCCGGTAGCCCGGCAGACCTACATCGTGCAGGTCAGATTGGGTCCGCAATCGATTGTTATCGGCGTCGTGCAGCCGGAAGCCGTGATGGCGGTGAAGGTGAGGATCAAACCAAGAACAACTTTGTATTTCAGACCAGACATGACCACTCCGTCCGTAGGAGAAATCTGACGCCCGAGAGTAGGAATATTACGCGCCGCGCCCTCGTATGAGTATGGGAATGAGTAATTTTCATTCAATTACTTCACCTGACTGAAAGCCGTCGAGTAGCGGTCGTCAATTTGGGCCGTCTTACGGCGCCAGTTCAGAAAGTTACCGCCAAAGTCGAGTTCTGCTGTGCCGCAAAGGGGTACTTGAATGCCGATCGGCGCCGTGGCGCAAACGTGTTGGCTAAAAACAGGATATAAACTCGTTTTAACGGCAGAAATCGGACTTTCAGTACGGAATTCCTCACGAGGCTCAACTGCGGGTACGAAATCTCGTTCCGTAGGCTCAGGTGCTATGTCGGTGGCAGCTCGGTTATGCACCGTGACATTCGCGTTGCTGCTGTCGACAATTCCCGTCGCCGGCGCGGCCGCCGCGGAGCCGGCCGCGCCGGTGACGAAACAAATCGGCGAAAGATTGGTCGGCTGGGACACCTATCGGCGGCTCGATCGGCTGCCGTATTTGCACCCCGGCTCGCAGACTCTGCAGGTATCCAGCTTCGATCGCAGTGGCGGCGATTACGACATATCGACGGGCAATCGCAACGGCAGCGGCGGGTGCTTGGCGCCGGGAGGCGCCGGCTGCGTCATCGCGGAGGATCACGGTGCCGGAGAGATCGAATCGATCTGGTTGACCCGCGACGGCGGCAATCTTCGCGCACTCGGAAACATCCGCATCGAGCTGGACGGGCAGACCGTGGTCGACACCCCGCTGCAATCGTTGGTCGACGGCAACATGGGGGCACCGTTCGTGTGGCCGCTGGTCGCCAACGCCGCTCAATCGCCGGGAGGCGACTACATCAAGGTGCCGATGCCGTATCGGCGTTCGATGCGGGTCAGCGTCACATCCCATTTGGAGTACTACCACGTCGACTATCGGCAGTTTCCCAACGCCGACGGGGTCGACACCTTTTCACCGACCGACCCCGCGCTCGACGTGCTGGACATGCTGCGAGCCGCCGGTACGGCCGACCCCAAACCGGCCGCCACGGTTGCCGCGCACACCAATCGGGTCATCGAGCTGGCCCCCAGCGCCGGACAAACCATCGCCGAAACGACTGGCCCGGCGACTGTTTCGGCACTGCGGCTGCAGCTGCCCGAGCCGGCGACTGCGCAGCTGACCACCTTGCGGCTACAGATCGAGTTCGACGGCCGGACCATGGTGGACTCCCCATTAGGTGAGTTCTTCGGCGCCGGGCTGGGGGCCAACCCCGTGCGATCGCTGATGTTCGCCACCACTGCGCAGCACGATGGATCACTGCTGCTATGCGCTTGGTGGCCAATGCCTTTCGCGCAGTCAGCGCGCGTAACACTGGTCAACGCGGGCGCGGATGTGGTGTCGGGGATAGACAGCGACGTCGCCACCACTCCCGATGCCCAGTGGGCGCCCGCGCTGAGCAGCGGCCGAGCCGGCTACTTCACCGCGCGCTCGCATGCCGGGCCGACGGCACTCGGCCAGGACTGGCTGTTCGCCGAGGAACAGGGACGCGGCGCCGTCGGTGTAGACCCGCTCGGCACCCTCGAGAAAGTAAGGGGCATCGTCACTGAACGCCGTTTTG
>NZ_LZMG01000086.1:0-26348 GCF_001673615.1 Mycobacterium sp. 1245499.0 | reverse complement strand
CACGTCGGGGTGCAGCGGCTCAAGAACGGGCTCAACGCGGTGGGCGTCGCCTCCATCGCCGGTCGGGTGTCGGGCACCATCCTCACCGCGGTGGCCGACCTCGCCGAACAAGCCGGCTCGGACCGGATCCGGCTCACCCCGTATCAGAAGCTGGTCATCCTCGACGTGCCCGACACCCGACCGGCGATGGAGGCGACGCCCACCGCGTTGAGCCCGTTCTTGAGCCGCTGCACCCCGACGTGGTCGATCGGGTGCCTCAGCGGCTCGGGGGCGGGACCGTCGATCAGCGGCCGCTTGAGGTACTCGGTCTCCAGAACTTCACGGAATTTTTCGATGCCCCAGTCCTTGACCAGGAATTTCAGCCGCGCCTTGGCGCGCAGTCGCCGATAGCCGTAGTCGCGGAAGATCGAGGTCACCGCGTGCCACACCTCGGGCACCTCCTCGAGCGGCACCCAGGCGCCGACCCGCTGGCCCAGCATCGGGTTGGTCGACAGCCCGCCACCGACCCACAGGTCCAGGCCGGGACCGTGCTCGGGGTGGTTGACGCCGATGAAAGCGATGTCGTTGACCTCGTGCACCACGTCCTGCAGACCCGAGATCGCGGTCTTGTACTTGCGCGGCAGGTCGGCGAAGTCTGGCTGGCCGATGTAGCGGCGCACGATCTCGTCGATCGCCCAGGTCGGGTCCAGCACCTCGTCGAGCGACTCACCGGCCAGCGGTGAGCCCAGGATCACCCGCGGGCAGTCGCCGCACGCCTCGGCGGTCTGCAGCCCGACGGCGGCCAGTCGCCGCCAGATTTCCGGGACGTTCTCCACCTCGATCCAGTGGTACTGCACGTTTTCGCGGTCGGTGATGTCGGCGGTGTCGCGGCCGAATTCGGTGGAGATCTGGCCCACCGTGCGCAACGCGGCCGCCGACAGCGCGCCGCCGTCGCAGCGCACCCGCATCATGAAGTACCGGGCTTCCAGCAACTCGGCGTTGTCGTCGCCGGTGAACGTGCCGTCGTAGCCTTGTTCGCGCTGGGTGTACAGCCCCCACCAGCGGAAACGCCCCCGCAGGTCGCTCTTGTCGATGCTGTCGAAGCCGTTGCGGGCGTAGATCGTCTCGATGCGCTCCCGCACGTCCAGCGGGGCGCCGGCCTGCTTCATCTCTTCGTTCGGGTTCAGCGGCTCACGATTTCCCAGTGCCCATTGGCCCTCGTCACGGGCCTTCGCGGGTCGGGCGGTGGTCATCGGAAGTTCTCTCCTTCAAAAAGATCGCCAGCGCAGCGAGCGCAGTTCACCGACACTTTCGGGCGGCGCAAAACCGTCTGCCAGCTGGAGACACAGGGGGGCTGGGCCTACCACGTCAAGGCAGACAGATACAGCTGCAAACGCGCTTGAGATCAATGTGCCGTCGCGCCACGAGCACCATGTGCGGGCCGGGCTGGTTGACAGTCACGTCACCCATTGTGCCATGGATGCCGAAGGGCCATGCGAGCAGGTCAAATCTCGGCTCACGGTGATTAAAACTACCGGCCCGCAACGGGGGATCCCACCCCGAACGCCCAGGACCACCGTGCGGTGAATCCATGCGGAACGGCCGCCGGTGCAGACGGGGCCGACGGCCCCGGGCCACCCGCTCTTCGTGGGATCATTTGGCATGGCCATTCGCGAAAAACCGGTCGAGCTGCCCGACGTCGGGGCGGTCGCTGGGCGGCCGTTTGGCATCTATGTGCATGTTCCGTTTTGCGTAACACGCTGCGGCTACTGCGATTTCAATACGTACACCCCCGCCGAGCTGGGCGGAGTCAACCCCGACGCGTGGCTGAGCGCACTGGGGACCGAACTGGAACTGGCCGCCGCGCGGTTGCAGGCACCGCCGGTGACCACCGTGTTCGTCGGGGGCGGCACGCCGTCGCTGCTGGGCGGCGCGCGGATGGCCACGCTGCTGGACATGCTGCGCCGCCACTTCACGCTGGCACCCGACGCCGAGGTCACCACCGAGGCCAACCCCGAGTCGGCATGGCCGGATTTCTTCGACGCCATCCGCGCGGCCGGCTTCACCCGGGTATCGCTGGGGATGCAGTCGGTGTCGCCGAGAGTGCTGGGCGTCCTCGACCGCATTCACACCCCGAACCGGTCCGCGGCCGCCGCCCGCGAAGCCTTGGCGGCCGGTTTCGAGCACGTCAGCCTCGACCTGATCTACGGAACTCCGGGGGAGTCCGACGACGACCTGCTGCGCTCGGTCGACACGGCGATCGAGACCGGCGTGGATCACGTGTCCGCCTATGCGCTCGTGGTCGAGGAGGGCACCGCGCTGGCCCGGCGGGTCCGTCGCGGCGAACTGGCCCCACCGGACGACGACGTCCTGGCCCACCGCTACGAATTGGTCGATGCGCGACTGTCGCAGGCCGGGATGTCTTGGTACGAAGTCTCCAACTGGTCGCGACCCGGCGGTGAATGCCGCCACAACCTGGGCTACTGGGACGGCGGCCAGTGGTGGGGCGCCGGACCGGGCGCGCACGGCTACCTCGGCACGACGCGGTGGTGGAATGTCAAGCATCCCAACGCGTATGCGGAACTGTTGAGCGCCGCGGAGCTGCCGGTGGCCGGATTCGAGCAGCTCGATGCCGACGCCTTGCACACCGAGGACGTGTTGTTGAAAACGCGTCTACGCCAAGGACTTCCGGTTGGCCTGCTCAGTTCCGCCGAGCGCGGCCGCGCCGACGGCGTGGTCACCGACGGGCTGTTGGTGTCCGACGGTGACAGGCTGGTGCTGACTCCGCGCGGCCGGCTGCTGGCCGACGCCGTGGTGCGAACGATCCTGGGGTAGCGGCGTCGTCCGCGCGGTCAGACCCCGAACCAGCGCTCGAAGACGCGGGCGATCTCGATGTAGAGCGGGATGCCCACGGTGACGTTGTAGGAGAACGTCAGACCCAGTGAGGCGGCCAGCGGCAACGTCGGGCTGGCCTCCGGGATCGCCAGGCGCTGGACCGCGGGGACGGCGATGTAGGAGGCCGCACCGCAGAGAACCGCGAACAGCACGTAGGTTCCGGTCTTGAAATCGGTGTGGGTCAGCGACGCGTAGCTGCAGGCGACGATAATGCCCAGCGTCGCAAAGACATTCGGTGCCACCAGGCCGAACACGATGAATCCGGGTCCGGCGGTGCGAAGGTCCTTCAGTTTGCGCGACGCCGTCATGCCCATCTCGAGCAGGAACAGACACAGCACGCCCTGGAAGGCCATCACGAAGAATTTGTCGTCGTCGGCCACGACCTTCTGTCCCTGCAGCCCGCTGACCAGACCGATGATGATGCCCCCCATCAAAAGGACGAGGCCGGGATTGAGAAAGACTTCCTGAAACAGCTCCCGGGAGAAGATGGGCACCCGCTTGCCCTTCGGGCGCGGCGGGCTCTGGTCGGGCTCCCAATCCGGATGCTCCAGCTTTTCCAGCGAGAGCTCCAGCTCCTGCTCGATGGCCGCTTCCTCCTGGCTCTCGAGGCTCTGGCCGTGGGGAGGGCGCGCGGCGGTGCCCGGGCCGACCCCGACCTTGACCGGCGGTGTATAGCCGGCCTCGTCGGGCATATAGCCGGCGGAGTCCATGCCCCGGTGGCGCAGTCGCGCAACGAAATACAGCGCCACCAGGCAGCCCGGAATCTCCATGACGGCCAGCATCACCGGCATGTAGGCGTTGAAAGCGATGTTCACCGCGGTCAGGACGGCCACGCAGGTGGCGAAGGTTCCCGCCGAGTCAGACCCGTAGTAGCCGGCGATCGTCGCGCGGTCGACTTTGCGTAGCGATTTCAGGCGGCTGAGCCCCAAATAGGCCAACCCGCCGATCAGGCAGTTCAGCGCGAAGCCCAACACCATGAAGCCGACGATGGCACCGACGCTCGATGCGCTGACCTGGGCGAGCTCTTCCCCGCCGTGCCAGCCGATGGCCAGCAACAGGTACATCGTCAATCCCTGATAGATCACATAGGGGAATTCGAACCGCACCTTCAGGATGGGAATCAGAAATCCGAAGTAAAAGAACAGTAGTAGCGGTTTGAACAGGTTATGGGTGAAGTTGTGCCAGAACTCTTGCAGCATCGATGCCTCCGTTGGTTAAAGCGCTGATCTGGGGAAGCACTGTCCGCAAGCGGAGCAACCACGAAACATCCCGACGACCGTCAAGAATTTATCCCCGCCGCCGGCCCGTCGCCACTTGAAAGCACACAGGGCGGCGGCGTGTCCCGTCGCTGTTGATAACCGACAAAAGCGCTGGTCAAAGCCAAATCGGTGGGGAGGAAACCCGCGTCCGAGGGCGCAGCGGCGGCCGCGAGTTTGGTGTGAAGGTGCTGTGCGTTTACTGTGTAGTCAAATTCGGCTCAACGGGCCGACGGGACGAGCGAGGGCCGCACGCCGGCCCCCTTTTGGCGGTGCGTCACCGAAAGCCACGCCGACGGCGAGTAATGCGTGGTTATTTCCTCGAATCCGTCGATCCGGGAAACCGAAAGCACGCCGGTCTGTGGATTGATTTCGAGCTCGTCGCCTTCGCTCGCATGCACTTCCTCGCCGTTGAAAAGCCGAATGATGAACATCGTGTTCCTCCAATCCGGCGGATGCGGGCTCCGGTGGGCAGTGCGCGCTACGAAAAGTCTGGCTGCCGCAGCGACGGTTTGTGCGGCCGCAACGTAAACGCTTGGGAAAGCTTTGGAGTGGCGATCTTCACAGGGGCCTGTAGGGCCGGCACCACGGCGACGTCCTTTACCCTGCTCTGCCTGCATGAACGGGTCGCAGGCGCCGGTGTCTCGCCAGGGGCGGGCCGCCGGCCGCGGGCCGGCCGAGGCTTTAACTCCGCGGGAGTTTTAGCTGAACGGGGCAATCGCGGGGTCACTTGGCGGGAGCGGTTGCGCGCAGCTACATAGGTTAGGCTACATTTACTAACCGTGACCGAGGTCAGCGTCGAGACAAGTTCCGCCGGCTCTGAGTCGCCGTCGATCCCGCTTCCCGTGCATATCGATCCGGCGGACCTGGCGGCCGAGTTGGCCGTGGTGCTGTCCGAGCGCGTCGGGGAAGAGTATCTGCTCTACGAGCGCGGCGGTGAATGGGTGCTCGCCACCGGCGTGCGCGCCATGATCGAGCTGGACAGCGACGAGCTGCGGGTGATCCGCGCCGGCGTGACCCAATGCCAGCAATGGTCGGGCCGGCCGGGCCCGGTTCTCGGTGAAGCCATCGACCGGCTGCTGCTGGAGACCGATCAACTCTTCGGCTGGATCGCCTTCGAATTCGGCGTGTACCGCTACGGGCTGCAGCAGCGGCTGGCGCCGGGAACCCCACTGGCTAGGGTCTTTTGGCCGAACGGTCGCATCGTGGTGACCCGGGAGGGGGTCCGCCTGTTCGGTACCTCGGCCGACCACCGGGACGCAGTCCTGGGTGTGCTCGGCGACGGCGTGCCCGACGTGCGCGCCGCGTCGGCGGTCGACGTGGTCGCCGACCCGTCCCGCTACCGCGATCGGGTCGCGGCGGCCGTGGGCGAGATCGCCGCGGGCCGCTACCACAAGGTCATCCTTTCCCGCTCACTCGATGTGCCTTTCCCGCTCGACTTCCCGTCCACCTATCGGCTGGCCCGGCGGCACAACACCCCGGTGAGGTCGTTTCTGCTGCGGCTGGGCGGAATTCGCGCCGTGGGTTATAGCCCCGAACTGGTCGCGGCCGTGCACCAGGACGGCGTCGTGGTGACCGAGCCGCTGGCGGGTACCCGCGCGCTCGGGCGCGGCGAGGTCCATGACCGCCAGGCCCGCGACGACCTGGAGTCGAATTCCAAAGAGATTGTCGAGCACGCCATTTCGGTACGAAGCTCGCTGCAGGAAATGACCGAGATCGCCGAACCGGGTACCGCCGTCGTCACCGATTTCATGACCGTGCGGGAACGGGGGAGCGTGCAGCACCTCGGCTCCACGGTCAGCGGTCGGCTCGACACCTCGAACGACCGGATGGACGCGCTCGAAGCGCTGTTCCCGGCGGTCACCGCGTCGGGCATCCCGAAAGCCGGTGGCGTCGAAGCGATCATGCGCCTCGACGAGGGCCCGCGCGGGCTGTATTCGGGTGCGGTCGTGATGATTTCGGCCGACGGCGGCCTGGATGCGGCGCTGACGCTGCGGGCGGCCTACGAACGTGACGGTAAAACGTGGCTGCGGGCGGGTGCGGGCATCATCGAAGAGTCCACCCCCGATCGCGAGTTCGAAGAGACCTGCGAGAAGCTGTCCACGTTGGCGCCGTATCTGATTGCGCGCCAATAGGTTAAGCGGTCAGGTGCGCGCACGCCGGCCTCAGACCGAAGAGGTCGATTCGAGATAGTCGGTCAGGATGCGGCCGACGAGCGACTCAATATTGGATTCGATGGACGACGCGAGCGTGGCGGTCACGGTCGCCACCGCCTGGGTCCGGAAGCGCACCAACATGGTGATCAGCTCTGCGATTTCGGCGTCGGCAGGCAGCGGTTCGCCGGGCTTGATGCGGTCGAGCACGTGTTCGGCCCCGGCGCGCACCAGCATGTCGCTGATCTTGTCGATCTCGGGGACGATCTGTTCGTGCAGGTCGATCAGCTTGTCCAATTTGACGCCGTAGCCGCGGATTTCGTTGAACGCCTCGATCAGTTTCGGGCGGGTGATGGTGGCCTGTGTCCCATCGATCCGGATCACCTGAAGCGCCACCAGGCGCTCGAACGCATCGGCGTCGTCGACCAGTCGCTGGGCGTCGGTCAGCGATACGGTTTCCGGCTTCTCCGTCGTCCAGGTGCCTACGATGGCGGTTTCCAGACCCAGCACGTCGCCGAGGTTCTTGCCTTCCTCCCACGCGCTCAGCATTTCTCGCACGTGCGCGATGTTGTAGCCGCGGTCGAGCATCGAGGTGATGAGTCGCAGCCGGGTCAGGTGGGTGTCGTTGAACAGGGCGATGCGCCCCACCCGCAGCGGGGGCGGCAGCAACCCGCGGTCACGGTAGACGCGGATGTTGCGGGTGGTGGTGCCGGCCAGCCGGGCCAGGTCGTCGATCCGGTATTCACCGGAGTTCGCGTCGCCGTGCGGCTGCCGGACGGCCGACTCGAAAAGCTGGGACACCGCCCCCTCGATGAGTTGGCGGTATTCCCGCGATTGGCGCCGCACGCGCTTGGGTGCGCGCCGCACGTTGTGCAGCACGCCGGCGATGGTGCCGGGTTCGGGCCGCGATGCGCGCTCGGTGGCCATGTCGGTGTGGCCTTCAGGCCGACGCGGTGGCCTGGGTCTGGGCGCGGCGTGCCACCGCCTGGTAGTCCTCGTATCGAAAATCCCTCATCTGGCGAAGATACTGCGTCGCGAAACCTGGGTACATCGACCCGTTGAATCCGTCCTTGGTGAGGTACCAACTGCGGCACCCCGACATCCAGGTCGTCTTGGTGAGCCGGCGCTGAAGGTCCTCGTTGTGCCGACGCTGGACCTCGTCACGCACGTCGAGATAACGCAGGTCGTCGTTGAGGATGGTGGTGATGCCGCGCACGGCGTAGTCGAGCTGACCCTCGATGTAGACCAGCAGCGAGTTGTGGCCCGGTCCGGAATTGGGCCCGGTCATGACGAACAGGTTCGGATACCCGTGCACGTTGATGCTCTTGTAAGCCTGTGCGCCGGCGGCCCATTCGGCGGCCAGCGAGCGACCGCCGAGCCCGGTGACCGGAAAGGGCGGACCGGTGAGATGCACGTCGTAGCCGGTGGCGAAGACGATGCAGTCGAGGTGGTGCTCGATGCCGTCGCTGGTGCGAATGCCGACCGGGCTCAACGTGGCGATCGGCCAGTCGATGAGCTTGCAGTTGTCGCGTTGCAGCGCCGGGTAGTAGTCGCTGGACACCAGCATGCGTTTGCATCCGGGTCGGAAGTCCGGCGTCAGCTGACGGCGCAGCCACGGGTCTTTCACCTGGGCGCGCAGGTGGGCCCGCCCCAGCCGGGCGACCAGCGACGTCAGCGGTGTGTCCCAGACCAGGGCCGTGGCGCTTGCCTCGTGGCCCCAGTACAGCGCCTGGCGCGCAAGCTGTTGGGTAGCAGGGAGTTTGGTGAACAAGGATTGCACGGCCGGCGGGGTGGCGACGTCCAAGCGTGGCAACACCCAGCACGGTGTGCGCTGAAAGACCTTGACGAATCCGGCGCGCTTGACCAGCTCCGGGACGATCTGGATGGCGCTGGCGCCGGTACCGATGACCGCGACCCGCTTGCCGGCGAAGTCGTAGTCGTGATCCCAGCGTGCGCTGTGAATCTTGTGTCCGCGGTAGCTGTCCAGGCCCCGGATGTCGGGGAAGCTGACGTCGGACAAGGGGCCCGAGGCGAGCACGACGGTGCGGGCGCGAAACCTCTTGCGGTTCTTGGTGGTCGCGGTCCAGATGCCGGCTTCCTCGTCGAAGGTCAAGTCCTTGACTTCGTGGCCGAACCTGATGCGGCTGCGGATGTCGAACCGGTTCGCCATGTCCTCGAGGTGGCGGTAGATCTCGGGGGCGGGTGAGTAGGTGCGTGACCAGGTCGGGTTCTTGACGAAGGAGTAGGAGTACAGCAGCGACGGGACGTCACAGCTGGCGCCGGGATACGTTGTGTCGCGCCAGGTCCCGCCGACGCGGTCGGCGCGTTCGAGCAGCACGACGTCGTCGATGCCGGCCTCGGCCAGACGGATGGCCGCCCCCAGGCCGGTGAAACCGGCCCCGATGATGAGCGTCGCGTGGGCGCGGTTGTTCGCCACGGTCATGCCGCCGGCTCGTGGGTGAGTTCTCCGACCCAGGTGGGTACCGACGGCAGGAGCGGCCGCGGGTACCGGTCGGAAAGCCAGACCATCGAATTCGCCAACAGGTGGTACGGGTGGCGGGGGTTGGTGACCACCCCGGCGTAGCGCCTCAGGAAACGATAAGTGGGTACCCGCCTGGTGCTTTCGCCGCGGTCGCCAAGCTCCTTAAACCGCTTGACAGCCCGGTAGAGGCGTTCTGGCTCCATACCCATGGCGGTGATCTCGTTGCGGATCCTGTTGATCAGCGGCGCGCCCATGATCGCACCGATGATGAGGCCCGGAGTGGCATTGTGGCCGACGAAGTCGATCAGCAGCCGTCGGATTTTCGCGTGTCCGATCATGTCGAGAACTTCGAAATCGACGACCAGATGGCGTGATTCGTCATTGTTGATCTTCTCGAAAACCTGGTGGCAAAGCGGGTCGTGCACCTCGTCGAGGAGGAATTTCAACAGGGCACCGTCCAGTGCGACTTCGAGCATCGGAATGACGGTGCCCAGCAGGGACAGCGGCATGTCGTCGGCCCAGCGGTCCAACCAGTCGATCGCCAACCGTATGTTCACATTCGGCTCGGGAATCTCGCCGTCTTCGAGCATGCCCCAGCGCTTCATCAGCGCCAGTTCGGCGTTGGCGTGGCGCTGCTCCTCGGCGTGGAAGTAGCGGTAGATCTCGGCGATGGTCGGTGTGGGTGCCTTCTTCGCCAGCGCCGCGAAGCCCCTGGCCCCGATGTTTTCGATCCAGCACAGGTCGGCCATGAAAGCCTTGAGCTGTGGCCGCTGTTCGTCACTGATCAGTTCGGCGCCGGGCGCATCCCAGTCGATGTCGGCGAGTGCCCACTGGCGGTCTTTGATCTTGGCAAGCATGGCTTCCATGTCGATGGCCATCGGGAGCTCCTTTTCGTTCGGTGATCAGGGCAGGTTGATGCGGGACACCAGGCCGGCCGCACGCGTATAGGTCTGTGGGGCAAGCCGTTTGATGTTCCAGCCGATCTTGGCGTCGAATTGCGGCATGCAGTACAGCTCGCCGCGGTCGTGAGCGTCCAGGCAGTCCCGCGCGACCTTCTCGGCGGATAATCCGGTCCAGCGCATCAGTTTTGCGGCCAGCTCGCTCGATTGCTCGCTGATCCTGCCGGATTCGAGGATGTTCGTCTTGACGAAGGTGGGGCACAGCACCGTGACCCGCACCGGCGTGCCGGCCAATTCGGCGGCAAGGGTTTCCGAGAGTGAGAGCACACCGGCCTTGCTGACGTTGTAGGCGGCCATGCCGGGCGCCGCTCCGAACGCCGCGGCCGAGGCCACGTTGATGATGCCGCGGGGGGCGCGTGACCGCTCGGCCTCGCGCAGGATCGGGGCGAACACGTGGCAGCCGTGGATAGGCCCCCACAGGTTGATGCCCAGGGTCCACCCCCAATCGTCCAGCGGTGCGTCACCGATGGCGGCACCGCCCGCGCCGACACCGGCGTTGTTGATGACCAGCGTGGGTGGGGCCGCGAACCAGGCCTGCGACTGTTCGGCCAGCGCCTGCACGTCCTCGAATCTCGATACGTCGCAACGGATGGCGGTCGCCTTGGCGCCCTGCTCGGTGATCGTGTCGGCCGTTTGCTGTGCGGCGGCCTGGTCGATGTCGCTGCACACGACAGCGCCGCCGCGCTTGCCGAGTTCAATGGCGAACGCGGCCCCGATGCCGCTGCCGGCGCCGGTCACCACGGCCGAGGCGCCCTGGCTCGTTTTGGGCCTGTTGAGGAGTCTGTCCAACATGTCAGCGGGTCCCTTCCGTGACGGCGCGCGCATCCTGCAGGGCGTGCGCGATGAAGCGCGCGACGTAGGCCATCGCCTTGGCGGCTTCCGGTGTCATGCGCGGCAGCGCCTGAAAGACGTGGACCTGATGGGGCCAGATCTGCAGCTCGCATCTGCCACCGGCAGTTTGGATGTCGGCGGCGAGCTGGCGCGCGTCCTCCTGCAGCATCTCGGCGCCGCCGGCCTGGATCAGAGTCGGGGGGAGTGCGGGGCCCCCGGCGACGTCGAGCGTCAGCCGCTGATGGGTGAGGTCGATGCCGCTGTGGTAGAGGCCGACGAGGCGGACCGCGTTCGCCGCCCGGGTGGCGGGATCGCGCCGTATCCGCTCACGGGCCAGCGCCAGTTCGAACGTGAGGTCGTACAGGGGTGAGAACAGCACCATGGCGGCGGGGTGCTCGACCCCGGGTTGCAGCAGCAAGTCGACGGACAGGTGACCACCCGCCGAATCTCCAGCGATCACAATGTGTTTCGGCGGAACAATGCCCGTGTCGACCAGCCAGTCCCAGCCGGCGCGGACGTCGTCGGCCGCGGTGGGGAAGCGATGCTTCGGAGCGAGTCGGTAGTCGATGCAGAACACCGGCAGCCCGGTCAGGGCCGATAACCAGGATGTCAAGCGGCGGTGGGTCTTTGGCGAGCACACGGCGTAGCCGCTGCCGTGCACGTAGTAGATCGCACCCTCGCTCGTCGACGATCGCTCGGTGCCGCTGGTGGGCGTGCGCGGTCCATAGACCCATTCGCCCTTGACGCGCCGACCGTCGGGCAGCCTGGTGTCGACGGATTCGACGCGGGTGCCCGCGAGCGAGGGGCCGAATGTCCCCATGATCCTGGCGACGATCTGGCGCGATAACCACAGACCCCACGCCCGTTCGGGCGGGATCACGCTGGTGATCGGCCGCAGGGTGTACGCACTTACCGCTGCCGCGCCGCGGGATCGCAATGACCCGCGAGCCGGAACGCCGTCCGTCATGCAACGCAGTCAACACCAAATGGTGACATTGGTCAATGGCAGATTTGGGGTGCTGGGAGATGGTAGATCCTGATTGGATTGCCAAAACTCAAGCCGACGGCGCCATCAACCGGCGTCCAATCGTCGCGATGTCCTGGCGATGTCATGTCCATAGCGAAATGGTGTGCAACGCGGTCTCGGTTAGACCTCTCTAGGACGAGCTCAACCGTGTGACTCTCGTGGCGTCCTTGCTTGCCGAATCCCGGGCGCTACTGACAATCGAAGGTGGCGGTCTCACCCAGCGCACGTGCATGCCATCGAGCACGCCGGTACCTATCGAATCCTAATTTGTTCGACAGAGCCTGGATCTGCGGCAACGGGCGTTGCAGATATTCCATCCTGCTCAGCGTCATAGTTTTGAGATCCAAGATTCTATTGCCTAGGAGGTGGTTCTGGTCGCGTCGTCGCGCTCGGGGTACCGCCATTCTCAAAGTGCCTCAAGCGATCCGCAATGTCGGCGATCGAATCAGCCTCAGCTGAGTGCTGATCGGGGCCAGGCTGCAGACTTCCCTGACTCGTCAAGGTCGTCGGGCGGGCAAGCGCTCGCGCGAGCACGTCGACACGGTAGTCGCGTCGCGGGTCACCCACCGTGCGTCCACCGCCTCATCGAGGTGGCTGGCCCTTGTGCGCTCTCATTCATGCGACTTTGACAGCCAATCAACACCCACCATAATTTCCATCGTGCAGTCAGTAAGTAGCCTTCATCACGCACAACGCCCGCAGAGGCTTGCCTGTCATGGCACACACCACTGTTGTTCGAGAGGGACTTCCGTGCGTATAGAGGTTAGCGGGGCAGCCGGACCGGCATTGCAGTCGGTGTCGAATGCACGATGCGACTCGGTCACGCTGGCTGCGCAGATTGTTCGAATGTGCGCGGGCCCTCGGTGATCTCAACCCGCCCGATTGTGACGACGAGTTTGCCGACCGAAACTTGTTCGGCGATTTCATCGCTCGCTTACCATCGTTGTCCGGCAGATGTTCCTGAACTCGGGCGAGTGCCGGCGTCCAAGGGCACCGTAGCCACATCGCTTCCTCTGTAACGAGTTAGGCAAATGATGAGGTTCGTGTCGTTGGCAGTGGCCGGCAACGATCTGGTGGCTGACGGCAACGCAGTTGCCACCGTGGGGTTTCGCAACCCAAGTGCATCCGGCGTAACCCTCACGACGCTGACGTGCATATCGGCGGGGATCTCAGGTCGCGGATGAGGGGATGAGGTGCTAGTGGCTGTGCAACAAGATCAATGGGAATAGACGGCGTCAGTTAAGTTAGCGGCCGCGCGTCAGCTTTTCGCGCGCCGACCCTATGCCCACTATCCGTCGCGACAACACCGCAGACAACCAGAAGGCCGATGACCAACAGTACTCGCACCGCGCTCGGTTCTCGCCAAATGCGCTTAGCGGCGGTAAGTTCCATCATCTCCTCGTCGCTAGAATGGTATGACTTCTTTCTCTACGGGCTCGCTTCAGCGCTGGTGCTCGGGCCGGCGTTCTTCCCGTCGCTTGGACACATGAAGGGAGTCCTCGCGTCGTTTGCCACATTCGCTGTGGGGTTCGTCGCGCGCCCGCTCGGCAGTATCGTCTTCGGCCACTTCGGCGATAAATTCGGTCGTCGGCGGATGGTGAAGATCGTTCTGGCCGGAGTTTCCCTGTCTACCGCGGCAATAGGATTTCTGCCCACCTACGCCGAGATCGGGCTGACCGCGCCGGTCTTGCTGGTTTGTCTGCGGGTCGTTCAAGGTCTCGCGGTCGGCGGCGGCTTTGGCGGATCACTGCTTCTTTCTGCAGAACACGCGCCCGACAAGCGGCGGAGTCTGTTTTCCAGCTTCCCCCAAATCGCCGTCCCGGTTGGGGATCTCCTCGCCAACGGTGTCTTCCTAGCTCTGACCGCAACCCTGTCCAGCGGCGACTTTCAAAGCTGGGGATGGCGCATCGCCTTCATCCTAGGGGGGATACTCGGAATCGTCGGCTATAGGCAAGTGAATCGCGTTGCCGAAACCCCCGAGTTCACCACGGGCAGAACACAAGTCGAGCTCCAACGATCGCCCATCGCGGAAGCGGTTCGGCACGACTGGCGTCAGATTCTCGCCTGCACCGGAGCGAACATCGCCGTCAACGCCGTGTTCTACATCCTCGTGGTTGCGGTTGTCGAGTACACCACGGCCGACCTAGGAGTCGCGAAGAGCGCCGTGCTCACCGCCATCCTCATCTCGGCGTTCATCTCGATTCCGTCAGTCGTGGGATTCGCCATGCTCGCCGACCGTATCGGAATCCGCCGGGTGGCGGTCGGTGGTGCGCTGGCGATGGTCGTCTGGGCCGTCCCGTTGATGCTGATCGTCGAGACGGCCAATATCGTGGCGATCACCATCGCGCTTGGCGTAGGCCAGGTCTGCGTCGGAGCCATGATGGGAACCATTGGTGCCCTCTTCTACAACGGGTTCCGCGCCCAGTACCGGTATTCGGGAATCTCGTTGAGCTTCCAACTCTCGGGTGTCCTTGGCGGCGGGCTGGCCCCGTACCTGGTCACTCTGCTGCTCGATCGCACCGGCACGCCCTTGGCGGTATCGGGATACATCGTCGGCGTCGCGCTTTTGGCGCTAGTGTCCATCCCCTTCGTCCGGAGTCGTAAGGCCACACCGACGGGAGGCGCACAACCCACAACGACCGAAAGTCACAGTCTTGGACCAATACTCGTCGAGTGCGCCGCCAGACCAGGTTCCGACGATATTCCGGCGTAACCCACCCCCGTTCGATACGGAAAGGACCGTGTGCAATCGTGGCGGTCAACACGACATTTCCTTCGCATCTTGTGGCGCAGGCGAGCGACCTCCTCAGCACGCCTTCAGCTGACCGGTGTTTCCTAGACGTCCGACTCGGCGATCCGACGGAGGAGTACCGAGACTTTCGCAAATGCCACATTCACGGAGCCCTTCACGCACAGATCCGGGAAGTCTTCGCTAGCCGTCCCACGGAGCAAACCGGGACACTGCCGCTACCGGACATCACCCTTCTCGCAGAACAGCTCACCGGCTGGGGCATTCGTAGTGACACCGAAGTCATTGTCTATGCGCGCACCCCAGCCATTGCCGCGCGGGGATGGTGGACGTTGCGTTGGGCGGGGCTGACAAATGTGCGTCTCCTCGACGGTGGATTGCAGGCCTGGCGAGACGCTGGCGGAGCCGTCGCGGAAGGTCCCGCACATCGACACGCCCTACCGCGCGGATCACTGCGCCTGCACCCCGACAACATGCCCACGGTCACCGCCGCGGACGTCGAGGCCAGGTCACCTGGGACTATCGTGGTTGATGCGCGAGATGAAGCAACCTTCGTGGGCGGACACATCCCCAAAGCGGTCAACTTACCGGCCATTGAGCAATGGACGCCACGTTCGGATCTGCGTGCGCTGCAACAGATCCAGTTGCTCTACCACAACGCCGGCATTAGCTCCGGCTCGGATGTCATCGTGTACTGCGGCGGTGGGGTGTTGTCGGCCCTGGAGGTTCTCACACTGCAGGCCGCGACGGGCGTCACCCCTCACCTTTATGTGGGGTCCTGGTCTGACTGGATCCGAGATCCGCAGCGACGCGCTGCGGCACACGTTGAACATCAAATCTTTTGAGGAGCCGAAGATTGCCCAACAGTGAGTTCGATACGGACGTTGTGATCTGTGGCGGTGGCCCTGTCGGTTTGGCCCACGCATACCTACTGGGCCGCAGCGGGATTGACGTCCAGTTATTCGAGAGACGTTCGGGGACGACACCTCTTCCCAAGGGGCAGTATATCCACGCGTCCACCGGGGAACTGTATCGGCAGTGGGGCGTCTGGGATCTCCTCGAAGGCCGCGGTTGGCCGATCGCTCAATCGAACGGCCAGGGCTTCTACGTCACGGTGAACGCTGGACCGGTTGGCGGTGTCCGCCAGTCGCTAGGAACGCTCGACGATTACATCGCAAAATGGAGCCGCCTGACACCTGTGTACCCACGCAAGGTGGCCGCATCCGACTACGAGTCCGCCCTGCTCCAACAAGCCCGGCAATGGAGCTCGGTCGACATCCGCTTTCACTGCCGTGTCGTTGACGTAACGACATCTGGCCCCACCGGCATTACCACCCGCATCGAAAACGTCGATACCGGCGAGACTCAAGTAATCCGAAGCCGATACCTTGTGGCCTGCGACGGGGCACATAGCTTCATTCGTAACCGGATCGGTCGAGGTCAGTGTCACGGTCCAGCGTTCGAAAACCAAATACTCGTCGAGTTCGTCGCTCCGCTCGAAGATACTCTTGGACAAGACGGTTTCTTCCACTCCTTCGTCCTTCACCCACGGTATGCGGGTTGGTTCGGTAGTCAAGACCCGACAACCGGACTCTGGCGATACAGCTTCAAACACGATGAAGAGGACCCTCCGGCGGAATCAACTGTGGTGGCGCGGATCAGGGGCGCGATTGGTGATCCCTCGTGCCCGATAGAGGTCAAGAAGGTGATGCGATTCGACTACTCGACGGGGCTGCTGCGATCCTGGCGTGAAGGGAACATCTTTTTCGCGGGCGATGCCGCGCACTGGCATTCGCCGTGGGGCGGATTCGGCCAGAACACCGGTGTCCAGGACGCCAACAATCTTGCGTGGAAACTGGCCCTGGTCCTGCAGGGCCATGCGAGCGACTCCCTCCTAGACACTTATGAGGTGGAACGAAAGTCCAAAGCCCTGCAGGTAGTCAAACTCGCCACCTATAACGCAATGAACTATCAGGCGTTGTCCGCGTCGGTCATGCTCGGGGAGCATGAAGCACTCGGGGGAGGGCGCCTCACGAACGAGGCCTTGGCCTTTCTCACCGAACATGGCGCAACTCACGGCGTCAATGCCGTCTTGCACACCGGGTTTCAACTCGGGACTTTCTATACGTCCTCGGCGATAATCCGACGCGACCGACAGCCGCCGCCGCCTGGTTCGCTGGGCACTTATGTTGAAAGCATCATCCCGGGCGCACGCGCACCCCACGCATGGCTTCGCGATCCCCAGGGCCGGAAAGTCTCCACGTCCGATTTATGGGGACCAAACTTTACGCTCGCCGTCTCGAGCCAGCCCGAATTGTGGACCGCTGCCGTTGTGCGCACTACCCGGGTACTGGGTATCCCGATCTCACTTATTCAGATCGGAAACGGGGGATACGTCCCCTGCGACAAGAAGTATCGGGATTTGTACACCGCGCCTGTACTAGTGCGGCCCGATGGGCACATCGCGTGGCGATACGATGGTCCAGCGGGCGAGGACTGCGTCGGCGAACTGATTTCGGCACTCAAACGAATACTTGCCCTCGAAATCGAAGTGCCGGCTACCCACGATACTCATCTCGTAAGAGTCGGTGCGCAATGCTGAAGGCGTCACCAGCGATCAGCGATACCCCACACGGTGGTCTCCCAGTCCTGGGCGGTGTGGTAGGGCGTCACCAAGCCGTGCGGCGCGCCGTTCAAGGTATTGGAAGACACTGTGCCTGGGCCGTATGTCGATCGAGGGTGGCGCCCAATTCGTGCGGCATCATGCGCCCGATTTACGAAAAGGACGGCGAGACCGCGGACCCGCGCGGATAAGTTCACAAAGCTTGTGTCGCGGCGCAGCCCAAGGCGCTGTGCCGGCGGCTGGCATTGTAGAAGGGCTCGATGTAGTCAAAGACCGCTGGCGCGAGCGGGTTTGGGTGCTCCAGATGCGGCGTCGAGAACTTTGATCTGCATCGAGCCGAAGATCGACCCAATCATGGCGTTGTCGACGCCGAGGCCACCCGGCACATGGGCCGCAGCGGCGCCCCGTACTCGGTAGCCGAAAAGTTCTTCCGGCGCCCGTTTCGCTGCGCAGCGGTTACCAGCTCGGTGCGCTCGTCACGCACGTCTTCCTGGTGGCCGTCTTCCTGGTGGATCGAAATGGTGCCCAACGCGGTCTCGGTTTGACCTCCCTAGGGCAAGCTCAACAGGTTTGCACCAGGACTCGTCGATGCCACTTCAAGTGGCACCGTGGCCTGCGATCTAGGAAAAGTGCCGGGCTTTGGGATCTTCATTCCGTTGCGTCGGCGGGCACCGCCGTGGCGATTATCGTGGCCGGGGTTGCCGGCGTCACGTGGGTGCCGCCGCCAAATCGAGGGGCTCCAACGCCTAGGCATCAGCCGGAGTGTCGGGCAGTGGCGACGGCGTGGACGTTGAGCGCCTACGCGGGACGCGGGTGGCGCGACCTCAGGCGTCTTCGCCGAGACGAACGCGGGTGACATCATCTTCGTGGACCGGCTCACCGCAGACGTCACAGGTGCCGCCGAGCCGCAACTCGTGGTCGCGGTGGCGGACAGTGACCGGCGGCCGTGCGACTGCCCACCGATCGCCCCACTGCCGCAACACGTGCAGCACCGGCGACAGCTCGCGACCGGCGTCAGTGAGGTGGTACGCCGACAAGGACGGTGACTGCTGATACTCGATGCGCTCCAGCACGCCCGCGGCGACAAGCGCCTTCAAACGAGCCGCCAGGCGGTCCCGGGACGCGCCGGTGTTGCGGACCATGTCGCTGAAGCGGTGGTGCCCTAGGTTGAGCTCTCGCAGGATGAGCAATGACCACCGGTCGCCGATGATCTCTAGCGCGGCGGCGATGGAACACGGTGTTCCGCGGACCGCAGGGGTGAGCAACGGTCCCTCGCGTGCGCCGTTCGTCATCTTCTTAGGTTTGCATACCGAACGGGTCGCCCGCTAGCGTTCTGACCATGATGGTTGGGAAATCAAACCGCTATATCCGGTGGGCGGAAGCGGCTGTTATCGTCGCAGCGATTTTCATGTCCAACCTCGACCTGTGGATCGTCAATGTCGCGCTGGTGGGCATGGCTCGCGGCTTCGGCCAATCCCTCTCGGCAACGTCGTGGGTGCTCAACGCCTACGCCATAGGCCTAGCGGCGCTGCTCGTCCCCGCCGGGCGGCTGGGTGACCGCATGGGCCACCGGCGGGTCTTTCTGTGCGGCATCGCAATGTTCACCATCGCCTCCCTGGGCTGCGCTCTTGCCCCTAATCTTGTGGTCCTCGTCGCCGCGCGCATCGTGCAAGCCGCCGGCGCGGCCGCGCAGATTCCGACGTCGCTCGCGCTGCTGATGTCCTCAGTGGAGCCGCATCGACGCACCACCGTGGCGCGCGGATGGGCAGCAGTCGGCTCATTGGCGGCCATCTGCGGCCCAGTGCTGGGCGGGCTACTAGTCACGTTCGACTGGCGGTGGGTGTTCGTGGTCAACCTGCCAGTCGGACTGGCAGCGTGGGCCGTTGGCCGCAGGGTCTTGCCGGCGGAACCTGCGGGTTCTGGTGAACGGTTGCCCGACATCGCGGGCAGTGCACTGCTGATCGTCGCGTTGGCCGCGCTGACCGGGGCGTTGATTCAAGCGCCGACATGGGGCTGGGCTGGGCCAGGCACCATCGCCCTGGCCGTGACCGCCGTGCTGGGCACTGCGCTGTTCCTGTGGCGTTCGGCGCGGCACCCTCGGCCGCTGCTCGAATTGCCGCTCCTGCGCATCCGCAATTTCGCGACGGCCAACGTCGCCTTCTTTTGCTTCAGTGCAGCGTTCGCAATCATGCTGCTGTCAAATGCGTTGTGGTGTCAGAACATATGGCACTTCGGCGTATTGCAGACCGGATTAGCGATGGCGCCGGCACCCATGGTGGTGCCGTTGGTCACTTTGGCATCCAACCCGCTCGTCCATCGCATTGGACCGGGGCCGGTAGCCGCCGTGGGCAATGCGCTCTTCGCCGGGGCGTTTCTGTGGCGCATCCTGCTCGCCACTGCCAGACCCGACTACCTCGTCGACCTGCTTCCGAGCATGTTGCTCAGTGGAGTGGCCGTCGGTCTCACCTTGAGCACCTTGATGGCCGCGGGCGCCACGGCGCTGCCACCGGCTCGGGCCGCGACGGGCTCGGCGCTCGTCAACTCCGGAAGACAGGTCGCCTCTGCGCTCGGCGTCGCCGTTCTGGTTACCGCGCTCGGACCGGTCGGCTCGGTCAGTGACTTCGACCTGGGATGGTGGCTGGCCGCGGGCTTGGCCGTGGCGGCCGCATTATTCAGCGCAACACTGCCCCACGTGCGTTCGGAGGTGTCAGCCGCGAGCGTGGTTCCCGTTGCCGCCAAGCGCGGGCCAGTGCCCGACGTTCCGTAGATCAACGGACCGGCACGGACGCCGCGCCCCGCCGCGGCCGGCACAAGCAACGCTCGTGCGACATGAACTACAGCAAGGCCAAAGCCTACGCGCGAGCCTCGAATCCCAAGTCCCGCGGGCCATTACGCCACGGCATCCGGAACGCCCAGCGTCAACTTTGGCGGGTGGCGGACTCGTGCGGCGTGTCAAGCAGAGCGACGGCCGTGCGGACATAGGCGTCGAGGTCCATATCGTCGCCGTACACGCTGATCTGGATCAAGGCACCCTGCAGCAGAGAGATAGCCAGCCGCCCGAACTGATCGGGGTCGATCGCCGCGGCGAGTTCGCCGCGCTCTTGCGCGGCCTGCGCGAGTGTCGCAAAGCCGTCGCGTAGGCGCGAAAGCCCAGCGCGGGCGGCGGCGTTGAGTTCCGGGTCGCGCTGTTGTTCCCCGATCAGGTGGGGGAAGATACGGGCGCGCTGTTCGACGGTGCCCAGTTCGACGGTGCGGTTTTGTTCTATCAATTCTGCCAACGCTTCGCCGGGCCGACGTAGACGGCCACCAGGTAGGGCTTCGGTGATCACCGTCGCCGCTTGAGTGAGGAACCCCATCGTCTCGGCGATGATGGCGCGTACGAGGTCGTCCTTGCCTTCGAAATAGCTGTAGACCGCACCCGGACTGAGGTCGGATTCTTTGAAGATCTCCTGCATCGTAGTGCGGTGGAACCCGTCACGCGCGAAGCAGGCAAGCGCCGCTGACAAGATCTGCCGGCGCCTTGCCGCGACGTGCTCGTCGGTCACTTTCGGCATATCACCGCTGATTCTACATTGACAGCGAACGCTCGTTTCAGTATAAAGAACGAATATTCGTTTTAGGAGACTGCATGTCATTTCAGCCGCTCGTCGACCAGTTGGATGCGCGCGTTGCCGGCGCGCCTGGCGATCGCGCCATCGCGAAGCGGGACCTCGTGCCCGGCACGCTGATCGCTCTGACGATGGGCGTCGGGTTCTGGCTTGCCAGCCATGGGGCCAGCCTGAAAGTCACTTTCATCCCAGGGGTCGTCGCCACCTGGTTGCTGTTTGTGTGGTGCTATCGAAGTCGGCTGCCGCTGCCCACGGTAAACAGATTCCTGCCGGCCTTCTGCTGCGTCCTGGCTGTACAATTCGTGCACTTCACCGAGGAATTCGTCACCGGCTTTCGAACCCACTTCGCCGAGCTCTACGGTGGGGCTCCCTACTCGAATGACGCCTTCGTCTCGGTCAACATGAGCGCCTACGCCGTCATGATCGTCGCCTGCGTGATCGCGTTGACCACTCGGCTGCGCTTCGCAATCGTTCCCGCCATTTTTTTCATCTTCTACGGCGCGATCGGCAACGCCATCGCGCACACGTGGTGGAGCATCATGCTCGGCGCCTACTTCCCCGGACTGATCACCGCTCAGCTGTACTGGATCGCGGGACCATACCTGCTCTACAAGCTGGTCGGGGACCGCCGGGTGACCGCTATGGCTGTTCTCGGGTTCGCCGTGGTGCTCATCCCGCTTCTCGCGTTGGCGGCCGACACCGCGGCAGCCTGACACGGGTGCGTTGACGCTCACGCGCCCACCTGGTGGCCACCGGGTCAGCAGTTTGCAAGATCATCAGACAATCCAGGGTGCACACCCGATATCAGTCCGGCGCTACCGGCGACTTGCTTCAACAGGCTGCGCAGGGTGTCGCGTTCGCGTGCCGAAAGGTCAGCGGTGACCGCATCTTCGAGCGCGCGGGCGGACCCATCCAGCTTGAGCAGAAGTCGGTGGCCCCGCTCGGTCAGGGTGATCGCGAACGCCCGCCGATCAGCGGGATGCGGCCTGCGTTGCACCAGGCCATCGGCTTCCAGCGCGTCAATGATGTTGACCATCACATTGCGGTGGATGCTCAGCTGCGCCGCCAACTCGCGTTGCGACTGGCCATTGCGCGCCGCCAGCGCAGCCAGCACCGCATAGGTGCGCGGTTGCACGCCGCTGTCTGCGATCAGGCGCTGAAACTCGGCCGCCACGTAGGAGCCCAACTGCGACAACAGAAATGGGATGCGTTCATCGAGGCTGGCGATGCCTTTTGCGACCCTCGTCATAGACCGGAGTCTAGCAACGCACATGATCATCATTTATAGTGATAATCACTAGTAGTGCATAGTAGAGGAGAAGTCATGAAGCTGGTCATCTTTGGAGCCAATGGCCAAACCGGCCGGCTGGCGACTGCGATCGCCCTCGGTGCCGGCCATGACGTGGTCGCGGTGACCCGAAGGCCAGGTGAGTTCCCGCTGGCAGGGCCGAGGCTGACCGTCGCCGGGGCTGATGCGCGGGATGCCGCGGCGGTCCGGCCACTCGTCGAGGGTGTCGATACGGTGGTGTCAACGCTGGGTGTCACGTTCACTCGGGGCGCAGTAGACACGTACTCGCTCGGAACCGGAAACATCGTGACCGCCATGCACAGCGCGCGCACCCGGCGCCTTGTGGTGGTCAGCTCGACAGCTGCATTTCCTGTGCGTCGGTCGCGAGTTCCGTTGTCGCTCCGGCTGATCGAGCCGGTCCTGACTCGAACGATCGGCAAGACTGTTTATGACGACATCCGGCGCATGGAGAAGATCGTGCGTGGCAGCGGCCTCGATTGGACGGTTGTTCGCCCATCGGGGCTGTTCGATCTTCCCGAGCGCACCCGGTACCTATGCGGAGAGGTTGATCCCGTCGGTGCGTTCACTGCGCGCGTCGATTTGGCCGACTATCTGGTGGCCGTGGCCGCTGACGCGGCGGCGGTCCGTCGCACCGTGATCGTGTCGACCACTGAAAACACTCCAAGCCTGTGGCAAGTGATTAGGCGGGAAGCGAGATCGGGCAGTGACTCGGGCACGCAATCGGTGCACACATCCTGAGAGTGCTCCCTGTCGAAACCGCGGCTGCCCGAACGCGGATACATCGGCAACGTGCGATTCGCCGAGACCTCGTCTGACGACCCGCGACTGGAGAGGCATCAATGATCCTCACACCGCACCCGACACGCAGGTCTGACGCATCTGCGTGATCGCGGCATATCCGTGGCAGCCGATGATGTCAGTGCCGGATATGCCAGCTTCACCCAACTGCTGCGGCTACGCCCCGACATCATCAAGATCGATGGCGAGTTGATCACCGGCATCGACGACGATCCCGTCAAACGTGCGCTGGCAACCGCGCTGAACTCGCTGGCATCCGAGCTGCACACGAAATAGTGGCCGAAGCTGTGGAGACCCCCAACCAACTCCAGCTACCGGCGCGCCCGCATTCACAGCCCCCACGTGTTCCCTTCGGACCGGCAACCTAACGACTAGACGAGGACGCTGCCGCCGTCGACCTTGACGACCGCTCCTGTGGAGTATGTCTGCTCGATGCAGTACAGGTAGGCCCGTGCCACCTCGTCGGCCTCGGCGATCCTGGTCAGCGGGATCCGTTCTGCTGCGGCAGCGAACATCGCGTCGCGATCCTCCCTGCCCATGTTGTCCCATAGCGGCGAGCGCACTACACCTGGGGCGACAGCATTCACCCGCACCGGCGCCAGCTCGACCGCCAGAGCGGCGGTCAGCGCATTCATTGCGCCGCACAGACTTACCGGCAACGCGCCGAATTCCGGCTGCTCGGCGGCCGATCCGCTGGTCAGCGTGATCGAACCACCCGCGGGCAGGCGCGGCCCGAGCACCCGGGCCGCGCTGCACGCCCCGATGAAGCGGGTTTGGTAGAAGCCGGCGATAACGTCAGGTGTCAGCCCGGCCAGCGGCACCATCTCCAGCGGCTCGCCCGCGGTGTAGACAAGGTGGTTGACCGGGCCGACCCGTTCGGCCAGTCGCTCGATGGACGCGGGGTCGGCGAGGTCAACAGTGGCGCCGACCGCGCCGGCGGGCAGCGAGCCCAGCGCGCGCTCAACACTCGGCGTCCGGCGCGAGGCGACGATGGGGGTGGCGCCATGCTCGGCGGCTGCCGCAGCCACGGCCAGGCCGATGCCCGATGTCCCCCCGATGATCAGGACGCGTTGGTTGTGCAGACTCATGTATTCAGGGTCAAGGAGGGGGCTCCTACTCGTCCAACACCCTTCTCGTCCGGGGGCGATACCCTCTGGGTATGGCTCCAGTGGATCTGGATATGCGCAAGCTGCGTTACTTCGTCGCGGTGGCGGAGGAACTCAACTTTGGCCGGGCCGCGGCACGCCTGCACATCGCCCAACCGGTGCTGTCCCGTCAAATTCGCGCGCTCGAGCACGAGCTGGGAATCAAGCTGCTCAATCGGGGCACCCGCGGGACGACGCTGACCGCTGCCGGTTTGCGGCTACTCGACGACGGCCGTTTCTTGCTCACGGAAGTGCAGGCGCTGCAGCAGCGGCTAGCGCAGGCCGAAGCCCCCGCCGTAGTGGTCACGGTCGGCGTACTACCCGGGCTGTTGGCGACCGCTGCGGCCCGGGCGTTCGAGGCGGGCGACCCGGCTCGCCGCACGGTGATCGTGCCGGTGACCTGGAACGAGCAGGCCGAAGTGATCCGCCGCGGCGACGTGCAGGTCGTCTACGCTCGCTCGCCATTCGACCTGTCCGGCCTGGCGACAGCGCCGCTCCTTGAGGAGCCGCGCGACGTAGTGCTGCCCGTCGGTGATCCTTTGGCCGAGCTGCCGTCGGTATCGCTGGACGATTTGGCGGCGCGACGGTTGCTGCAGAACCCCGCATCGGTGCCCGAGTGGTACGCCATCGCCAGCCCGGAGTTGCGCCGCGCGGCAGTGCAGTCGTCGGTCAGCGGGGTCGAGCAGAAGCTTGAATTAGTCGCTGCCGGCGCAGGTTTCGCAGTTCTGCCTCGGTCGACGGCCGTGTCGTACCGGCGGCCAGACTTGCGGGTAGTGCCGGCCGACGGCCTCGCTCCCAGCCGGGTGGTGCTGGCGTGGGACGCCACGATCACTGATGCGGCGCGCGACGACTTCATTACAGCCGCGCTGGCCTGTGCCGGACAGACGATCGATCCGACCTCGCGAACGTAAGATATCGATAGTTATGCTACAAGGGTTCACTTCATGAGATATCCGGCAGATCAGAAGGCTAAGGCGCGCGCCGCGTTACTCCGTGCGGGCACGCGCTCGATGAAGGTCGCGGGTTTCAACGGGATCGGGGTGGACGGGCTGGCCGCGGCGGCGGACGTGACCTCGGGGGCCTTCTATTCAAACTTCGCCAACAAGGAAGCGATGCTTGAGGCGATTGTCGAGGCCGCCGTCGGTGAACCTTTCGTTTCCGACACGAAATCGGGCACGAGGGCCGAACGCAGGGCGAAGCTGAAAGCGTTTGTCGCGGAATACCTCAGCGCCTACCACGTGGAAAATCCGGACGACGGATGCGTGATGCCGACCCTCAGCGCCGATGTGGCGCGGGCGGGAGTGTCCACTCGGGACGCGTACGAACACAAGATCAACGCGCTGGCGGGGCGGATGGCGGAGCTATTTGACGGCGCGGACTCGGAACGCCGGGCGTGGAGCCTGGTCGCGCTGATGGTGGGAGCGGTGTCGATCTCGCGCGCCATGTCTGATCCCGCCAGGCAGGCCGAGGTGCTCGACGCCGCGAATAAGACCGCGGACAGGCTCATTTCACCCGGCAAACGACGCATATGACCGGCGGCGGCACGCGGGCTTAGCGACCTTGGGTCGTTTGACGCGTGCTCTCCTAGCCGAGGTGCGTCGCGAACCAGTCCCGGGCCGCCCCGGCCGCCAGCGCGAACCCGTCGCCCGTGTACGCCGCGAAGTGGCCGCCGGGCACGAAAACGATCTTCTTTGGTTCGGCCGCGGTCTGGTACGCGGCCGCCGCCAGGCTCCCACCGGTCAAGTTGTCCTCGCGACCGACGATCATGAGCAACGGCGTTGGTGTGATGTCGGGCAGGTAGCGCGCCGGTTCGTACCCGTAGAAGTTGTCCACGCTTCGCAACGAGACCTCGTTGGGCCATTGCGGATCCAGCGCCGCGCGCGCCTCGGTGAAGAACGCGTAGGCGTCCGAAGTGGGCAGGCCCACCAGGGTGGTCGGCTCCGCCCCGACGACTGGCACCATTTCCGGTGGGGCGCCGCGAGCGCGGGCTCGCCGGTCCGCGGTGAACCGCTGGGGGCCGACCACCTGATTGTTCACCCGGGCAAGGTTGGCATAGGTCGACCGGCCGCTGATGAACGGCGCCTGGCCGCAAACGGCCTGCACTCGCCGGTCGATCGCGGCGACAACGAACGCGTGCGCCGCCGAGAAGCTCGTTCCCCAGACGCCGATACGATCGGGGTCGACCCCGGATCGGTTCTGCGCGTAAGTGATTGCATGCTGGTAGTCGCGGATCTGCTCCCATGGGTCGACTTCGTGGCGTGGCTTGCCGGGCGCTGTCCCCGACTCGCCCCAGCCCCGATGGTCGAAGACCAGCACGCAAAGTCCCGCCGCCGCGAACACCTCGGCAAACTTGTCAAGGTGCATCTTCTTCGTTGACGTCCATCCGTGCGCCATGACCACACAGGAACTCGCCCTCCCCGCTCGGCGCTCTCGCCGCCCGTGGTACCACCACGCGTGGAGAATTGCTCCCTCGGCATCGATCGTGACGTCCTCGCGCAGCACTGCTCATCACCCCTCGAAATGGTTTGCAGCAC